>WGDP01000326.1 GCA_015493215.1 Bacteroidales bacterium
TTGATGGGGCTTCCGTTTCTATAAATACAAGATTGACAAACGGAGTTTATATTGTGCGCTATAAATCCAACAAGGGTGTTTTACAAACCGATAAAGTGACCATTCGATAACCATAAAAAAACAAGTCATGAAAAAACAGATAACAACCATACTATTTACCATTGTTTTAACACTTTTTGCTTTCAACGGTTTTAGCCAGGGGCCTCCACCGCCACCTAGCGGAGCAGGGCATGGTGCAAGTGGAAATCAAACGGGCGGCAACGCACCCATTGGTGGCGGACTATTTATCCTGCTGGGGCTTGGTGCTGCCTATGGGGGTAAAAAGCTGTATAAATGGCAGGCAAAGGATGTTGAAGAGTAACCGGGAAGACTTCTTCCCGGAGCTTACTTTGTAATAATCGCATCAAAATTGGTGCTGATTGGCAGATGGCTTTCGAAATCAAAAAGCGTCATCTTGCGAAGTTTATAGTAGTTAACCCAGTAATTTTTAAGGGCATTAACATAACCCAGTTTGGCATTGTCGTTGTCAAGCTGCGCGTTGTTAAGTTCAAGAACATCGTTTACCTTGCCAATCATGTACCGTTTGTAAGTTACGTTGAAACGTTTTTTGGCCACCGTATCCGATTTGGCGGCAATATAAAGTTGCTTTTTCTGCATCCCAAACTGCATCACTTCCAGATAGATGTCCTGTTCAAAATCAATTTTGTCCTGCTCAACCGAAGTTACCACCAAATCATGGTTCGACTCGGCCATCCTGATGGCACCCCTTGCCTTGCCCCAATCTAAAATAGGCAGTGTAATTCCAAGGGTAACACGCTCTTTGTCCAAAGGCGACTTGTATGCATCGGGAAGGTAATATCCTCTTTGGGTCAGGCCAAAAGAGGCATATAATTGCGCATCGAAACGGCCGTTCATTTTAGCACGGTTAACATCACTTTGCGCCTGCAACAACCTTTGTTGAAAGTCAAGGCCTGTGGAGGTGTTGTTTTTGGCTTCCTGCACAGCGTCACTTAACGGGACATCAAAATAGTGGCTCACTTCCGGTTCGATTAATTTAATTTTATCGTCGGTTTTTAACCGTAAATACGATTTAAATAAAAAGAGCATGTTGTTGTAATTAAGCTCCGATTGTTCCAGTGAAGCATCTGCTTTTAACAGGTTCAATTCAAGTTGTAACAAGTCGTTTTCGGCAATTTTTCCCAAATTAAACCTTCCTTTGGCTATCTTATATAAAGTGTCGTAGTTGGCATAATTCTTTTTGGCTATTTCAACTTCTATTTGTGCCGACAACAAATTAAAAAACCGGTTTATGGCTGTAATGGCAACTTGTTCGTTGTCCTCCAGATATTTACGTTGTGCCTTTTGATATTTTAACGGCTCAATTTTTTTATCCCATTTGTAGGCGTTGTAGGTAAAAATGGGTTGCCTGAAACCTATGTTGACAATATCGGATAAAAACTGTTTGGTAGTTGTATCGCTGTAAAAGTTGGTGGTTTGTTGCAATCCGGTATTTAAAAACACTTCGCCGCCTGTCCAGCCAACTTTTTGGTTTAACGAAAGGGATGCAGCATAGTTGGTTAGGCTTCTTGGTACGTAATCGGAACTTCCGTCAGGCATGGTAATCGCATCAATGCTGCGATTGACATTTGGAAGTGTGGCATCTAATTGCAGTGCAGGCAGATATGTGGCTCTAAAAGTTCTGAAACCCCAGTAGCTGCTTCTAAAACGGTGTTTGGCCATTACCGCATCGGGCGACTGCTCCTGCGCAATACGAATGGCATCAAGTAACGAAAAGGTGATGGTTGGCTTTTGAGCGAAAGCACTCAAAGTGCCCATCAAAAATACGATTACTGTTATTAATTTTGTGTGTTTTGTCATAGCAAAATAATTTCTTTTTATTAATCGTGTCGTAACGATTCCACCGGATCCTGCTCGGCAGCTTTTCGTGCCGGAAGCCAGCCAAAAACAATGCCTACCGTGGCAGCTACGCCAAACGAAATGGCAATGGATACAAATGAAACGATGGTTAAAATATCGGTGGAGATGCTGATGATTCGTGCCATAATTACCCCCAACAAAATGCCAATAAATCCTCCGGTAATACTGATAAAGGTTGCTTCGGCCAAAAACTGGAAGATGATGTCCTTTTTGGTAGCCCCGATAGCTCGTCTTACACCGATTTCACGAATTCGTTCCATTACCGAAGCAAGCATGATGTTCATAATGCCTATTCCGCCCACAATCAGCGAAATGCCGGCAATGGCTCCCAGTACAATATTGAAAATGTCTTTGGTTTTTTGTTCCTGCTTTAATAAAAGCTCGGGGATTTTAATTTCATAATCCTGTACCCCCTGATGGCGACGGTTTAAAATTTGTTCAATAACCGTTTTAGTGGCAGTTAAATTTTTTGTGTCGTCAACCTGAACCACCACCTTGTCAAGTTGATGTTCGCCCACTTTGTTGGCCCCGTTTGAAATGTACATGGCCATATTGCCCATCCTGAATATTTGTCCTCCTTTAAACGATGACTGATTTACCAACGACCTGTCTTTGTATCGAAGCAACAACGTTTTAATAGGTGTAAATACTTTTGTGTTGTAGTCGCTTATGCCAAGGCTTTTTGCTTTTTTGTCGGTTTTAACGCCTTGCAATATGCCAATAACTTTTAACCAGATGCTGCCGCATTTCAGCTGCTTACCCAGCGGGTTTTCATCGGGAAAAAGTTTGGCAGCCACGGTAGGCCCGATAATACAAACCGGATCGCCTTTTTCAGATTGTAGGTCGCTGAAAAGCACTCCTTTTTGAAGGGTAAGATTAAAAACATTGAAAAAGTTGTTGGAGATACCCGTTAAATCCACTGATGATTTTTTACCGTTGCGAACCGCCAGCACAGGGTAAACAACTTCGGGGCTTACCTGTTTAACCGTGGGAATGGTATTTTTAATGTTTTCAACATCTTTAAGAGTGAGGCCCGGTGAATATTTTTTGCTCATGGCAGGAGTTTCCGATTCCGAATCCTGCGAATCCTCGCCTTTGGTGTCGCTAAGGTTTACGGGCAAAATTACAATGTTGTTAACGCCCACCAGTTTTATCTGGTCTAAAATCTCCTTTTGAGCACCGTTACCAATGGCCATCATGGCAATAACCGCTGCCACACCAAAAATGATGCCGAGCGCGGTAAGTATCGAGCGCAGTTTGTTTGAAAAAACCGCTTCAAGCGAAATGGTCAATATTTGCAAATATCTTTCCATTGCTATTTCTTATTTCCGTGTCGTTTGCCCCTTTTGTGACCACCTTTGTAATTAATTTTTACATTGGCAGGGTCAACCGTTATCATCTTGCCGTCAGGTCCTTTAATTTTTATCATGCCTGATTTTTTTTCGGATTTTTCAGGTTTTGCAGCTTTAGCGGAATCTTGTTTTGCTTTGTATTTTGCAATAACCTTTTCGGGAAGGGTTACCATTTTCCATTTTGCGGCATCTTTGGGAGCAACAAGATAAACCTCATCACCTTTTTTCAAACCTGCGTTAATAACAATTTCGTTGTCGTTGCTTTCGCCTGTTATTACCTGTTGTTTTTCGCCATCCTTATAAACATAACTGATTGAGTCGTCAATATGAACACATTCGATGGGGAGATAAAGTACATCGGGAATGGTGTTGGTGATGATGCGGTTTTTGGTGGTCATTGACGGGCGCAGAATGGAATCGAATTCATTGATATGAATGATTACTTCAAAAACCTTGGCATTGGAGTTGGGAAGCTGCTCGCCCATGTTGGCCACTTCAAATACCTCGCCTGAAAAATGTTTGCCGGGAAAAGCATCCACTTCAATTTCAGCTTTTTGGCCAACGGCAACCTTGCTGATATCAATTTCGTTTACGTAAGTTTTCGAGTTCATGGCTGACAGGTTTGGTAACGTGGCTACCACATTGTCCCAGGCAGAAATTTGTGCGCCAACCCCCTGTTTTTTACCGTCGTAACCTCGTTTATAGTTAACCATTCCGGCTTTGGGTGCTTTAATAACAAATTCCGATTTAAGCTGTTTGAACTCATCCAGCTTGCGTTGTGCCTTGGCGAGATTAGCCTTTACCTCTTTCATGTCGGCCCGGGCTTTTTCAAGCTTTAGCGAATAGTTTTTTTGTGTTTGGTCGTAGGTACGTTTTGTTTTTTCCAAATCAAGTTTTACCTGACGTTGGGTGGCAGGCGGCTCGTAAATCGACTGATCCACAATAATTTTTTTATCTTCGAGGGTAAATTCCAGGTTTACCAGTTCATCGCGGGCACTACGCAGGGTCATGGTGGTGTCAAGCTGTGTTTTGGTAAACTGGGTTTGAAATTTTTCCACCTCCAGCTCCTGATCTTTTATCTTGTTTTCCAAATCACTCCTGTCGAGAGTGGCCACCCAATCGCCCGAATCAACCACCGTTCCGTTGGGGACAATGTCTTCAATTCGGTATTGCCAAATACGCGCATTACGCAACTCCATTGGGTTTGGCCCCGTAATTTTTTCGCTGCTACGTGCTTCCAGTTCACCGGTAGTGGTAACATCAATAACAAACTCGCCCTGTTTTACTTTGGTTTTAATGGTTTCAACTTCTCCTTCCGAAGAGGAAGAAAAATACCAGATAACTGCAATAAAAACCAACAATGAAATAGCTAAGGTGATTACATTTTTTCGTTTCATAAACCCTGTTTTTTAGGAAAGGTAAAGGTAGTAAGTTATGGAATTGTTAACGTAAAAAAATCATAATTTATTTTGTTGGTAGTTTTCTTGTTTTAAAAATCAATCCGGTTGGGGCATGAAGTTGGGGTGCTTAGCGGGCAAAACCTTTTCAGTCGAAGTAAGCCTTGCGCGGTAGCGACTGGAAAGGTTGTGGTGGGCATACAAAACCATTTCGTTCAAAGAAGGCACGTGCTGTAGCGGCCGGAAAGATTCAGGTGCGCGATAAAAACTTTTCCAAAACCAACCAAATAAATAAATTACTTTTGCTCCTTAACATTTACAGGCTGAAATTGGTATTGTGAAAGCAAAAGAGATAACCGGATATTTTAAGAATCATGTTAAGGTTCAGGCGTTTGATGCGTGGATGGAGGAGGCTGGCAGTCATCTGTTTTTAAAGGGGTTAACGGGTTCGGGCGCTGCGTTTGTGCTGTCGGCGGTTTTTGATAAGCCCGGCAAACAGCAGCATTTGGTGGTGATGCCCGACAAGGAGCAGGCAGCCTATTTGTACAACGATTTGGAAAACTTGCTGGGAGATGCGGAGGCCGATTACGGTAAAAAGCGGGTTTTGTTTTACCCCACAACCTATAAGCGTCCTTATGAGCCTGATTTAACCGATAAAGCCTACCAGCTTTCGCGTACGGAGGTGCTTAACCGTTTTGCTTCGGGAGAAAAAAAAACAGTGGTGGTTTCGTATCCCGAGGCACTGGCCGAAAAGGTGATTACCAAACAGTTTCTGACAAAAAACACCATGCGGCTTAAAACCGGTGAAGAGGTGTCGCAGGATTTTATCATCGACTTGCTGCTGGAATATGGTTTTGAACGGGTGGACTTTGTGGCTGAGCCGGGGCAGTTTGCCATTCGCGGCAGCCTGATTGATGTGTTTTCGTTTTCGAACGACCATCCTTACCGGATTGAGTTTTTTGGCGATGAGGTGGAAAGTATTCGTACCTTCGATCCCGTTTCGCAGCTTTCGGTGGATAAGCTGACTTCCATAAGCCTGTTACCCAATGTGCAGGACAGGCATATCAGCGAAAAACGGGTGGGGTTTTTGGAGTACGTGCCGGCAAAAACTTTTTTGTGGATACACGACCTGCACTTTACCCTTGACAGGGTTACGGAAGAATATACGAAGGCTCAGGCCATTTTTAGCAGCCTTGATGATGCCCAAGAGCGCATTACCCCTGAAAACCTGTTTTGTACCAAAGAGGCGATACAAAAACATCTGCCCGGCTTCAGAACCATTGAATTCGGTATCAGCTCGCAGTTTGATGATACCCGTTGGATTGAGTTTAACCAGTCGCCGCAGCCGGCTTTTAATAAAAGCTTCGAACTGTTGTTGAACGATGTTAAAAAACATTGGCACGAAGGTTATCGAAACATCTTGTTTTCGGACAGTAAAAAACAAATCGACAGGCTGTTTGGCATTTTTTCCGACTTGCAGGCAGAGGTGCCGGAAGAGGAAAAAGCCGTTATGTTGCCGGCGGCATTTAGCATCAGCACCGGTTTTATCGACCACGATTTAAAGCTGCTCTGTTATACCGATCACCAAATATTTGAACGCTATCATAAGTTTAAACTGAGGGAGAATTTCGGGCGGAAAGAGGCCATCACCCTCAAGGAGCTTTACGATTTGAAACCGGGTGACTTTGTTACTCATATCGACCACGGGGTAGGGCGTTTCGACGGGTTGCAGATTATTGATAACAATGGGCGCAAACAGGAGGTGGTAAGGCTGATTTACAAAAACAACGATATTTTGTATGTGAGCATCCATTCGCTACATCGCATATCGAAATATGTGGGCAGGGAAGGCACACCGCCAAGCCTTAACAAATTGGGATCGAACAACTGGGCTAAGCTGAAAAGCAAAACAAAAAAGCGGGTAAAAGATATTGCCCGCGACTTAATAAAACTGTATGCCGAGCGACGCAAAGCCAGGGGGTTTATGTTTTCGCCCGATTCCTATTTGCAAAATGAGTTGGAGGCTTCGTTTTTCTACGAAGATACGCCTGACCAATATAAGGCAACGCAGGATGCCAAGCAGGATATGGAAGCTGATTTCCCCATGGACAGGCTGGTGTGTGGCGATGTGGGCTTTGGAAAAACCGAGGTGGCCATTCGGGCGGCTTTTAAGGCGGTGGCCGACAGCAAGCAGGTGGCCGTGTTGGTTCCTACTACCATTTTGGCCATGCAACATGCCATGACCTTTTCGGAGCGGTTAAAGGAGTTTCCGGTAACAATAGATTATATCAACAGGTTTAAGTCGGCAAAACAGCAAAAAGAGACCCTGCAAAAGTTAAAGGAGGGGCAAATTGATATCCTGATAGGAACGCACAGACTGATAAGTAAAGATGTTAAGTTTAAGGATTTGGGGTTGCTTATTATTGATGAAGAGCAGAAATTCGGTGTTTCAGCCAAGGAAAAACTGCGCCAGATGAAGGCCAATGTGGATACCCTTACCTTAACGGCTACTCCCATACCGCGTACGTTACAGTTTTCGTTGATGGGTGCCCGCGACCTGTCAATCATTAACACGCCTCCTGCCAACCGCTATCCGGTACAAACCGAGTTAAGGTCGTTTGGCGAGGAAGTTATCCGCGATGCCATGCAGTATGAAGTTTCGCGTGGCGGACAGGTGTTTTTTGTCCATAACCGGGTTCAAAATATTATGGAGGTACATGACATCATTCATAAATTCGTGCCCGGAGTGCGTATTGCCGTGGCGCACGGACAGATGGAAGGAAAAAAACTGGAGCTGATTATGCGCGACTTTATCGAAGGTAGGTATGATGTGCTGTTGGCCACCACCATTATTGAGTCGGGATTGGACATTCCCAACGCCAACACCATCATCATTAACGATGCGCAAAACTACGGCCTTAGCGATTTGCATCAGCTGAGGGGCAGGGTGGGGCGTACCAATCGCAAAGCCTTTTGCTATCTGCTCTCGCCACCGCTTTCGGTGTTAACACCCGATGCACGAAAGCGTTTGCAGGCGGTGGTGGAGTTTTCCGACCTCGGCAGCGGTTTTAACATCGCCATGCGCGACCTCGACATCCGCGGAGCAGGTAATATACTTGGCGGCGAGCAAAGCGGATTTATTTCGGAAGTTGGCTTTGACATGTACCACAAAATCTTGGATGAGGCGTTGGCAGAGCTTAAGGAATCGGAGTTTGAAGAGCTTTTTTCAAACGATAAAAAGGATTTTGTAAAGGAGTGCCAGCTGGAAACCGATTTGGAAGTGTTAATTCCCAACGAATATGTTACCAACATACAGGAACGGTTAAGCTTGTATAAAGAGTTGGAGAGCGTGCAGGATGAGGCCGGATTAACCACTTTTGGCAAAAGCCTTGAAGATCGTTTTGGGCCGGTTCCGCCGCAGGCAAAAGCCCTGATTGATACCTTGCGGCTGCGATGGATGGCAAAGGAAATTGGCTTTGAAAAACTGGTGCTGAAATTTAACCGGCTGTCGGGAATGTTTACCGGCGACAGCGAATCACCCTATTTTCAGTCGGAAGCCTTTGGAAAGGTGCTGGAGTTTATTAAAGCCAATCCGCAGGCATCAACCATGAAAGAGGTAAAAGGAAAACTTACCATGCGGTTTGAAAATGTTGGCTCGGTGAGCGCAGCCATTAAGGTTTTGGAGCGGCTTGTTTGATGCGCCACTACTCTTTAAACTCCGATGTAAAATAAAACCTGATGTTTTTATATTTATCCTGTGCCATTTGCAGCGCAAACGGAGTATCTGCCATAAACACTTCGCGCCCCTCTTTGTCGAGGGCTATGTTGTTGGCTTTTCGTTTCCTGAAATCTTCCAGCTCCTCTTTATTGTCGCTTACAAACCAGGCGGTTTTATAAAGTGTAATGTGTTCATACCGGCAGCTGGCGCCATATTCGTGCAGCAAGCGATATTGAATTACCTCAAACTGTAAAGCACCCACGGTTCCAATAATTTTTCGTCCCGTATGTTTGCCTGTAAAGAGTTGTGCCACCCCTTCGTCAATAAGCTGGTCGAGGCCTTTGGCAAGTTGCTTTGACTTCATGGGGTCGGCATTTTCAACATATTTAAACAACTCGGGCGAAAAGCTGGGAATACCTTTGTATTTAAGCATTTCTCCTTCGGTGAGGGTGTCGCCTATTTTAAAATTGCCCGTATCGTGCAGCCCCACAATATCACCGGGATAAACTTCATCGATAATCGATTTTTTTTGAGCCATAAAAGCGGTTGGACTGGCAAACTTCAGTTTGCGGTTGTGGCGGGTGTGCAGGTAAGGGGTGTTACGTTTAAAAGTCCCCGAAACCACTCTGACAAAAGCAATTCTGTCGCGATGATTGGGGTCCATGTTGGCGTGAATTTTAAAAACAAATCCTGAAAAGGCCTCCTCCTCGGGTTTTACAAACCGTTGTTCGGTTTCGCGGCCAAGGGGTGTGGGAGCTATGTCAATAAATGCATCCAGCAACTCCTTTACGCCGAAGTTGTTAAGGGCGCTACCGAAAAATACCGGTGAAAGTTCTCCATCGAGGTATTGCTGTTTATCAAAAGCGGGATACACGCCTTCAATCAGTTCCACCTCTTCGCGTAATAGTTCGGCGTTGTCGCCGAGGTACTCTTCCAGTTCGGGATTGTTAATGTCGGTAAACTCAACGCTCTCTTCCACCACCTGTTTATTGGGGGTAAACAGGTTTAGGGTTTCGAAATATTTGTTGTAAACCCCTTTAAAGGTGCTGCCCATGCCCACAGGCCAGCTTAGCGGCGTAACATGAAGTCCCAGCTTTTGCTCAATCTCATCCAGCAGTTCAAACCCGTCTTTTCCCTCGCGGTCGAGTTTGTTTACAAAAACAATGATGGGTGTGTTGCGCATGCGGCACACCTTTACCAGCTTTTCGGTTTGCGGCTCAACCCCCTTGGCAACATCGATAACCACCACCACGCTGTCAACAGCGGTAAGGGTGCGGAAGGTGTCTTCGGCAAAATCCTGATGACCCGGTGTGTCGAGAATATTGATTTTAGTGTTGTTGTATTCAAAGCCCATCACCGAGGTGGCCACCGAAATTCCACGTTGCCGCTCAATTTCCATCCAGTCGGAAGTGGCTGTTTTTTTTATCTTGTTCGATTTAACCGCACCTGCCACGTTAATGGCACCGCCAAACAACAGCAGTTTTTCGGTGAGGGTTGTTTTTCCGGCGTCAGGGTGACTGATAATGGCAAAAGTCCTTCTTTTGCTAATCTCTTTTTTAATATTGGCCATAGGTAAAAAAATGAGCGGCAAAAGTAATCATTATCAGGAATGATTTTTTATTTTTCTTTTGCTTCAATCATTTCCAGCCGCTTTTCAAAAAGTTCGAGTTGTTTAATCAGCTGTTGGTTTTGCTGTTTCAGCTGTTTGTTTTCCGCTTTTACGGTTGAAATTTCTGTTTGCTGTTCCTGCATTGCCTGTGCAAGTACCGGAATAAGGCCTATGTAATTAATGGCTTTATATTTTTCAATTTCTGTTGTTTTCCCGTTTGTTTTGGGATGCGACACTTCGGAAACCAGTTCGGGGAAAACCTTTTCCATATCCTGAGCAACAAAACCCAACTGTTTTCCTTTGTCAAGATTCATAAAACTAAA
>WGDP01000327.1 GCA_015493215.1 Bacteroidales bacterium
TTTTTTAAACTTTTCTTACTCTTGTTTATGGCTCTTCCCAATGCGGCAAAATGAGTGTGTTTGCTAAATATGGAAAAGAACATCCCAATGCTCATCAACAAATATCCCAGATAGGATACGCCGGTTCCCCAACTGTCGTGGTTTACCGAAAGGATGGTTCCCTGTTCATCGGGGTCGTACGAGGATTGGAAAAAGCGGTATCCGCGATGGTTTAATACGTGGTTCATATAAATTCTGAAGGGTAGTACCAGATTTTCATCGTGGTCAATTAAAACAACTTCGCTGGCATAGGAAGAGGGGCTGTTTGAGCCGGGATATCTTTCCAGTTGAAACTCGGATAACTTAATGGAGAAGGGCAACTTGATGTTTTTTGAACCGTAACTTAGCGTTACTTTTACGCCATCCACATAAACGGTTTCGCGGGTGCCTTCATAACCTTTGCCACCACGCAAAATAACCTCTTTTTGTTTGCCGTTTACATCAACATTTACTATCAATGCATCCATCAGAGAGGCCTTCTTCGGGTCGTAAGGTACGTAGGTAATTTTTCCTTTGGGATAAAAATCAGTCAGCACAACAGCCAGTCCGCCAATTTGGTATAAGTATCTTTTTTCAAGCCGGTGCCATTGGTTGGGTGCCAGCATAACATGCCCGGCAGTTCCCATCGACATGCGCGAAACCGAATCGACGGATTTAAATAGCAAAGTATCATTTTGGTAGTCTAATACAAAGGCGGCGGTAGCATGTTTTTTCCAGCTTACAATATACGAGCCGACCCGTTGCTCCATTCCGGGAGTCAGGTAATAGTTTTGTCTTCCTGTACCTGCCGAGGCCACCAAAACCGCAAAAGGTTCCCCGTTATTGGAAGCTGTAACACTTTCGGTAGCGTTTGGAACAAACTTTTTGGTGGTGATTGAAACCTTTGCATCGCCCACTTTTATTTTATCGTGGTAATCGTTGGGAGACAACACCGACAACAAAACCTTTTTTTCACTTTTAACCGTTTTGCCATCAGCTGTAGCGGTAGCAATTACGTAGGTATTATCTGACAACATCAAATCGGATTGTTCACCCTGACGGATGTGCATGGTTCCTTCAAAGCTGACAAATCGTGTGATGGCAGCTCCCAAAAGAATGATTAAAAACGCCGCGTGAAAGGTAAAAACCGGCCATTTTTTTAGCCGGTACATTTTATATGTGAAAATATTACTTACGAGGTTTACGGCCAGCAAGGCCAGTAAAATATCAAACCACACCGCATTGTAAACAACTGCTTTGGCGGCAATGGTACCGAAGTCGTTTTCAATAAAGGTTGCTGCTCCAATTGAAAAGGCAAATATTAAAATAAGAATTCCCATGGTTTGCATGGAAAAGAATATGTTGGATAATTTTTTCATGATTACTCCTTTGTTTTAATCAACACATCCAGGGCACCCACCCCGAATTTTGAGATGGCAGCCATCCGGTTTTCAACACCTTCGTAGCTTTCCAGCTCTTTAATAATGGCATTTTTTAATATCCCGTTACCAACGCCATGAATAAAGGTAACTTTTTCGTATTCGTTAACAACCGCACTTTCCAATGTTCGTTTGAAATAATCAATCTGGGTGTTTAGCATATCATGGCTCGACATGCCCAAAATATTATCGACCAGTTCGCCAATATGAAGATCGACAACGGCCTCGTTGATGGCGGTTTTGTGTTTTTCAATCAAAGGCTTCTCCACCACTGTTTCCGGTTTAGTATTTTTTCCCGAAAACCCTTGTTTTTCTGCGAGCAGGCTGTTGCTAACCGTTTCAAGTGCATTTTCAGGACTCAGGTTTACAATCAGTGCCTTGCCTCTGAGTAAGCTGCTTGAAGTATAACTTCCTTCCTTGTAAAAGCGGCCGGCTTTTACGTTAATCCTGCTGTGCAACGGCATAAGTATTTTTTGGGGAGAATCGGTGTGAAACAACATTTGTACATAACCTCTGTTCCAGTTTTCCAATTCATCGCGTTCGATGGTTTCAATGGCTATTTTTGAGTCGGGAGGAATGGAGCCGTAGTCGATGCCGGCCAGCTCGTTATCCTGTTCCAAAAAAAGGCTGTATAAAACTTCGTATTTGGTGTGATTGATTAAAAAGATGTCAACATCGCCCGTAAGCAACCACTGCTGGTCGTGTGGCTCGTAAGCCAAATAGAGGCCTTTTTCCTCTTTAACCTCAAAGTAGGGACTTATCTCGCTAACGCGTTCCGGTTCCTGACTTTCGGGTTGTGCTTCCGGCTGTGGTGCAGGTGGTTTTGAGTAAAACTGATTGGTAATGTTTTCGGCTTCTTTAGCCCTGTAGTCGAGAATCAAATCGCTCTCCATAACGGGCATCTCAAACCCACCATCCACTTCAACCTTAACCATTCTGTTGTCAACTATTGCTGTTACAACACCTCCGCCACTTTCGTTTAAAAAGTTAACTTTATCGCCTACCTTGAATTTCATTTTTTCCTTTTTAATAAAAGGCGAAAATAGTAATAAAAACAACCGACCATTTTTTTGTAATTAAAAATAATTCTAAATAAACCTTAAAATAGGAATTAGCCCGTGTTCATTGTAAGATCAATAAAAATTTGTTAAAACAGGGAACAATTATTGCATGTAAATAGCGTTAAAAATAAAATTCTGTTTGCCATGAAATTTTATAAATACCTTTCCATTCAGCTTTTAGTTATTTTAACAGCTGTAGTTGTTTTCCAATCAGGATGTTGTACCGGTAAACCGCCCGAACCCGTACCACCTGCGGGATACTTGTATTTATCGTTTCAGCATGTGGTTGATGGCAATCCCATTGTTTTCGACACCATGATTTATCAAAACGAAGCGGGAAACCCTTATCTTGTAAGCGAAATACAATATTTTGTTTCAGATTTCACGCTTTGGAAAAACGGTCAGGCGCTACTGCTCGACAAAGATGAAGATATTCATTATGTTGACACCGATATACCAAAGTCGTTGTACTACAGCCCGTCGGACAATATTTACGAAGGGGATTATGACAGCCTTACTTTTGTGTTTGGGATTACAGAAGAAAAAAACCGGTCGTTTATGTTTGTAAATCCTCCCGAATCGTATATGTTTTGGCCTGAACATCTCGGAGGTGGTTATCATTACATGAAATTAAACGGTAAATGGCGCGATACCAATGAAGTGGTTCAGCCATTTAATTTCCATCTTGGTATTGGCCAAACCTATGACGCTCAGGGAAACATTACAGGATTTGTTCAAAATTATTTTACCGTTCATTTACCGGCTTCCTCATTTAAAATAGTGAATGGTTTAACCACAAAAGCAGTTATTACCATGCATGTTGACGAGTGGTTTAAAGACCCCAATACATTTGATTTTAATTACTGGGGCGGCCATATTATGGAAAATCAGCAAGCCATGCGGGCAGCCATCGAAAACGGACACAACGTGTTTTCCATAAAATTTGAATAAAATGTTACGATTAAAAGTTATTGTGCCGGTATTTTTGTTGTTATCGGTTTTGTTTTGGGGTTGCCCCAACTCGAAACCCGTTGAGCCTTATCAGCCAACGCCATACACCATTGATATTCCCAAAGGATTTCCCACCCGGCTTAACATTCCGAAAGATAACCCCATGACCGTGGAAGGAGTTGAGCTGGGCAGATATCTGTTTTACGACGGCAGGCTTTCGGGTCGTACTCAGCCTGACTCGCTAATGAGTTGTTCCACCTGCCATGTGCAGTCAAGTTCGTTTGAAGCTGGTATCAACAATCCGCGTTTTCCCGGAGGAATTGTAAAAGGCTTAAACGGTGTGGCAACCCATCATGTGATGCTGCCCATGATTAATTTGGTTTGGAATTTTAGCGGCTATGGTTGGAACGGTTATATCTGGCCTGAAAACCCGAATCCTAATTTGCGAAACATTGAAGACATGGTATATGCTGCCGTTACGGCCAAAAACGAAATTGATGGCGACACCACGCGAATAAAAAATTTGTTTCAGTCGATTAAAGGCTATCCCGAACTGTTTGGCCGGGCCTTTGGCAGTGATAAGGTTACCTTTAAAAATATTGAAAAAGCCATTGCCCAGTTTGTACGTACGTTGATTTCGGCCAACTCGAAGTTTGATAAATATTTAAGAGGGGAGGAGCAGTTAAATCAGTCGGAACTACATGGTTACGTTTTGTTTACCACCGAGCAGGGTGCCGATTGTTTTCATTGTCATGGTGGGGCGGGTAATCCGCTGTTTACCACCCATCTGTTTTACAACAATGGAAAGGATACTGTATTTACCGATCCCATGGACAGGTATGCCATTACCGGTAAAGAGCGTGACATAGGAGCCTATAAAGCAACCACATTGCGCAACATTGAGTTTCAGGCACCGTACATGCACGACGGACGTTTTAAAACACTGGAAGAGGTGATTGATTTTTATTCGGAAGGCCTGCACAACAGCCCATACGTTAACCCGTTGATGCACCATGTGGCTGACGGAGGGGTTCACCTTACACCCACTGAAAAAACAGATTTGATAAATTTTATAAAGACGTTGAGAGATGATAGCTTTCTCACCAACCCTGCTTTTTCAAAACCCGATAAGTTTCCCGACGACTACAAATAGTTGCGAAGGATAGCAATTAACTTTCCTTTGGCAATGGGCTTCGAAATATAATCGTCGCATCCTGCCTCCAAGGCCTTGAATTTGTCATCGGAAAATGCATAGGCGGTTTGCGCAACAATTGGAATGTCAGGATGTGCTTTTTTAATAATTCTGGTGGCTTCGTAACCATCCATAATCGGCATTTTTATATCCATAAAAATAATATCAATTTCACCGGCCTTTTCGTTGGTAATATCCACAGCCTCTTTTCCTGAAAAGGCATGCATTACCTTAGCACCCAATTTGGAGAAAAAGGTTTCAAAAAACTGATAATTCTTCTCTTCATCTTCGGCAACTAAAATTACTTTGCCATCGAGCCTGAAATCATCGGTATCTCTGACCTGGCTATAGCTGAATGCAGCTTCCTCGGTTTTTTCCAAAGGAATGGTAAAATAAAAAGTGGTGCCTTTTCCTTTTTCGGAAGAGAGCCAGATGTTGCCGTTCATTTTTTCGATAAACGCCTTGGAGATGCTTAAGCCCAGCCCTGTTCCGGGATAAACTTTCTTGCCATCCGTATCCCAGGTAATTTTGTTAAAACGCTCGAAAACAAGGTGATGATTTTCCTTGCTAATGCCAATACCCGAATCTTTTACGTAAAACTCTATCTCTTTATCCATTACCCGGTAACCCATTTCAACATAACCTTCATCGGTAAACTTTATGGCATTGTTAATCAGGTTAACAAGTATCTGTTTTACCTTGGTCTCATCAAGCATAACTGCCTGTTCGTTGTAAAACGTATCGGGCGTAAGACGCAATTCAATATTTTTTTTGTTGGCAATAAGCAGGTGTTGGTTGTAAACTGTTTTCATTAACTGATTAACATCCGTTGGCTTTTTGTGAAGGCTGATTTGTCCAGCTTCAATTTTCGACATTTCAATAATATCGTTTATAATTTCAAGAAGTGAATAGCCGCTGGTATTAATAATATCGACAAACTGCTTACGCTCTTCGTCGCCAATTTCTTCATCCTGCAACAGCGCGCCAAAGCCCAGTATTGCATTCATCGGAGTTCTGATTTCGTGGCTCATGTTGGCAAGAAATGCCGACTTTAATTTGTCACTCTCTTCGGCTTTGTTTTTGGCTTCTACCAGCTCTTTTTGAAATTTAATTTTATCGGAGATGTCGTGAATAACCGAGTAAAATACCTCTTTCTTTTTGCTGTTTAAAATACCGGTATATAATTCCACATCTTTTACAATACCGTTTTTTAGTTTATGTTGAAACAGAAAATGACTCTGCTCCCCGGTTCTCACTTTATTGAGGAGTGCTTTAAGTTCATCAGTATGTTTAATGTTAAATTCAAACACCGATTTTTTTACAATCTCGGTATTGGTGTATCCGTAAAAATCGCAGGCTGCCTGATTGGCTTCCAAAATATTACCGTTGGCAGGATCGAATATCAGTATAATCGATTTATTTTCGTAAAACAACGATTTAAAACGATTTTCACTCTCTATCAGCCTTTCTTCGGCCTCACGTTTTTTGGTAATGTCCTCCTTAATCCCAACATAGTTAACAATAGTACCCGAATTGTCTTTTATGGGTACAATTAAACCCGATTCGATGTAAGTTTCACCATTTTTTCTTTTATTGATAAACTCCCCTGTCCACGAATCTCCTTGCGAAAGGTTTTTCCACATTTCGATGTAAGTATGGAACGGTGTTAATCCGGATTGTAAAATTCTTGGATTTTTTCCAATGAGTTCTTTTTCGCTATAGCCGGTAACTTTCTGAAAAAACGGGTTTACATATTCAATATTTCCTTTTAGGTTAGTAATGATAACCGAAATAGGACTCTGTTCAACAATGGTTGAGAGTTTTTGAATCTCCTTTTCGCGTGCCACACGCTTTGATATGTCAATCCAAACAACATGAATGACCTCTTTTCCGTTGATTATTAGCAGGGTAAGAGTTACGTGAAGATAAATATTTTTACCGTTTTTTGTAGTGTGTATCCAGTCAAAACTGACCGGTCCTTTTTCAATTGCCTGTGTAACATAGTTGCTTGCAGCCTCATGGGATGAAATTCCGCTTTCCTGAAATTCGGGTGATAAGTCGCCGGGTGTTTTATTGATTATTTCATTTTTGTCGTTATAGCCAAGCAGAACTGCCGCTGCCAGATTGCAATCGATAAATTTAAGTTCTTTCGACAGAAGTAACTGAGGGGTAAGCGATTCGTTAAAAATACGTCTGAACTTATCTTCACTCTCTTTTAGCTCTTTTTCGGCTTTTCTTTTCCCGGTAACATCTTCGATGGATGCCAAAAATGCAATTACGTTGCCTTCATCGTCCAATTGAGGAATGTATTTGGTTATGGTAATAATTTTATGGCCGTCAGCGCTTATGCGTTCATTTTCAAACTCAATAAGTTCGCCCTTTTTAACAAGGTCTAATTTATCTTTTATGGAGTTGTAATATTCCGCAGGTAAAACATCTTTTGCATTTTTTCTGATAAAAAAGCTAAAATCCTTACCGTAAAAGTCAGCATATTTCCTGTTTACATATAAAAATTCATTTTCTTTCGAAACATAGGCCAATAACGCCGGTACTTTGTCAATAATCAACCGGAGCAATGCCCGTTGTTGTTTAATGTGATATTGATACTCTTTTTCCTTGGAAATATCAACAATAATGAGCTGATGGCAGGCCTCTCCATCGAAGATAACTCTTTCGGCATATATTTTAACCGGAAGCCTGACACCTTTATCATTTATTAAAACTTCCTCAACGGGATATTGTATTTCTTCGCCATTTTCAAACCGTATCATCCTGTCGAGGTTTCTTTCCCGTAATTCGGGGGGGATAAATTCAAAAATATTTTTTCCGATTACATCCCTGAATCTTTTGCTGTTGGTAAGCTTCTTGCCCGTTTGATTTATAAACCTTATATAACCGTCTTTATGGATTATTAATATGAAAGGCAGCTGATGGATTAACGTCTGGTATTTACTTTCACTTTCGTCCAACAGGTCGCGGGTAATTTGTTCATCGGTAATATCTTTTAAAATAATAGCTCGAAAATTGTTATCGGCAACTACTGATTTTAACCTGACCCAGATAACCTTTTTATTGGTTCGAAAGCGAACGGTTTCTTCATTTGCTTCGCCTTTTCTCGTTTTTCTCTGAAACCGGCGAAGTTTTTTATAGTCGGCCTTTGAGACCAGTTTTTCATAAAAAAACAGGTCTTTTGAAAACACTTCGCGGTTAATGTTAAAAAGTTGAAAAAAATTCGGGCTTACATAGATAGGTTGTTCCGATCCTCTGTTGTAAATTAGATAGGCCTCATAACTTTGGGAAATAACTTCGGGAAAGACGGCGGACAGGGGATGGTCTTGATTCTTTTGCTTTTCAGGAATAATTTTAAATACACCTTCTATTTTTTCTCGTTGCCCGTTTTTTTCAAAGAGCCATGCGGTGTGCATAATTTCAACAATTTCCCCATTGGGAATATTTATTGTGTTTTTAAATATTTTGCCGTTATTTTCTTTTGGAAAATCAATATACGTTGAAAGGAAATCCTGATAATTGCTGTTTTTTGCAAGATTTATCAGGTTTGCAAGCGTACTGTTGTTACCAACGGGTAAACCGAATTGCTTGTATAAAAAGTCGATACCAACGATGGTTTTTTCTATAGGATTATACGACCACCGGTACACATCTCCAAGAAAATCTTCGGAAGAAAGTATTTTTTGCCAGGATGCTACCTCCTTAAGATATTCAATTTCTGTTTCAATGGGTTTACTGTCAGATGTGTTGCTTTTATTCAAACCTGTTTTTTTCATGGTTCCCATGTTTTCCAATTATAGATTTAATCCCAAATATGGATATATATTTGGATTTTTAAAAGTATAAAAAAATGGGAAACAACCGGCTTTTTTAATAAAATATCTTTTACTTAATGGAAACAGGGTCGTTAACTTTTTGGTTTAAAAGCGCGTAATCAATAACATCCAACAGTTTGTTAATGTATTTAAACTCAAGGCCTTTAATATAATCTTCCTTAATTTCTTCAATATCCTTCCGGTTTTCATCCGATAGAATAATGGTATTTATTTTAGCTTGTTTGGCAGCCAGTATTTTCTCTTTTATACCTCCAACAGGCAACACCTTACCACGCAAGGTAATTTCGCCGGTCATGGCAATTTTTGACCTGACTTTACGCTGTGTAAAGGCCGAAACCAGTGCTGTAAACATGGTAATCCCGGCTGAAGGGCCGTCTTTTGGGGTTGCCCCTTCGGGAACATGAATATGAACATTCCACTTTTCAAATACTTCCGGTTTAATGTCAAGTCTATTGGCATGTGCTTTCAGGTACTCAAGGGCTATGATGGCTGATTCTTTCATCACGTCGCCAAGGTTTCCGGTAAGTTTCAGGTTTCCTTTTCCGGGACTCAGGCTTACTTCAATAAAGAGTATTTCGCCGCCAACGGGTGTCCATGCCAGTCCTGTAACCACGCCGGCCACATCGTTTGATATGTCGCGGTCGCGCTGAAACTTTTTCACGCCAAGGATTTCACGTAAATCATCCTGAGTAATGGTTTGGTTATAAGGCTCCTCCATGGCGATATATCGTGCTCGGTTACGAATTACCTTTGCAATACGTTTTTCAAGCCATCTTACGCCTGCCTCACGGGTATAATCTTCAATAATGGTTTGCAAAACAGCCTTGCTAAATTTCAGCTGGCTTTTTTTAACACCGTGCGCTTCCAGCTGTTTGGGTAGCAAATGACGTTTTGCTATTTCAACCTTTTCTTCCATAAGGTAGCCGCTTAGTTCTATTATCTCCATACGGTCGCGGAGGGCGGGATGGATTGTTGACAGGGTGTTGGCAGTAGCAATAAACAGGATATGCGACAGGTCGAAGTTTACTTCGATATAGTTGTCGTAAAAGGCTGAGTTTTGTTCGGGGTCAAGAATTTCGAGTAGTGCTGCCTGCGGGTCGCCACTGTAGTTGTTGCCACTTACCTTATCTATTTCGTCCAACATAAACAGCGGGTTGGCCGATTTAACTTTTTTCAGACTTTGGATGATGCGGCCGGGCATGGCACCGATGTATGTTTTGCGATGCCCGCGCAGTTCGGCTTCATCACGAACACCGCCCAACGACATCCTGATGTATTTTCGTCCCAGCGATTTGGCAATGGATTTGCCCAGTGAGGTTTTACCCACTCCGGGAGGGCCTACAAAGCAAAGGATAGGCGCTTTCATGTCCTTTTTCAGCTTTAATACGGCTAAAAATTCCAGTATCCTTTCTTTAATGTCTTCCAGCCCGTAATGGTCGGCTTCCAACACCTCTTTGGCATGTTTTAAGTCGAGGTTGTCGGGAGTAAACTCATTCCAAGGCAGTTCAACCAACAGATCCAGATAATTTAGCTGGATTGAATATTCAGCTGCAGCAGGGTTCATGCGCTTTAGCCGGGCCATCTCGTTTTTAAACACTTCGGCTACTTCGTCCGACCATTGTTTTTTGTCGGCTTTCTCTTTTAGCTCATTAATTTCCGTTTCGTGCGGACTGCCGCCAAGCTCTTCCTGAATGGTTTTAAGTTGCTGGTTTAGCAGGTAATCGCGTTGCTGCTTGTCCATGTCAACCTTTACCTTTTTTTGGATTTGGTTTTTGAGTTCCAGCATCTGCAACTCTTTGGTAAGATGCTCCAACACCTTTTGTGCTCTGGCTTCGATGTTGGTCATCTCCAGCAATTCCTGCTTTTGGTTGTTATCGACCGATAAATTGGAAGAAACAAAATTTACAAGAAAAACAGGGCTTTCGATGTTTCGCAGGGCAAATGCGCTTTCCGAAGGCAGGTTGGGTGACTTATCAACTATTTGAATGGCGATATCCTTCACCGAATCGATGAGTGCTACAAAATCTTTTGTGCCGGGATTTTCTTTTTTGGGTTCATAGTTGCTTACCGCTGCTTTTATGTACGGGTCTAGTTGTGTAACCGCATCAATTTGAAACCTTTTTTTACCCTGAATAATGGCAGTGGTGTTGCCGTCGGGCATTTGTAATATTTTAATAATACGGGCAACCGTACCAACCTTATGCAGGTCATCTTCAACCGGTTCTTCCACTTCGGGGTCTTTTTGAGCCACCACGCCAATGGTTTTGTCTCCTGCGTAGGCATCACGAATTAGTTTGATGGATTTATCGCGTCCAACCGTAATTGGAATAACCACACCGGGAAAAAGCACCGTATTTCGCAAGGGCAGAATAGGCAATTCATCAGGTATTACCTCTTCATTCATCACCTCCTCATCCTCGGCAGAAAGAAGCGGGAAAAATTCGGTATCGCCATCTATCATATCTGAAAAAAGTATTTCACTCATATTTTTACGTCAATTTGTCAGTATAAAAAAATATAATTCAATTAAGACAAACGCATCTTGCTAAAAGACAGCAGAATGCTTTGCCGGATATAAATTATTATTACAATTTGGTTTAACAGGTCAATTAATATGCCAAACAGCAGAAAACGCTAACGAAAACGTCTTTTTGCCGAATTTTCAAAAACATGGGTAAGGATGTCTTTGTCGGTTTGGCTTAAGCTGAGGCCACGTCGAGTCATAACAGCCTCCGCAACTTTAAAGGCACGGTCGATATGGTATGTTTGAAATCCGCGTGTTCCGCCCCAGCTAAAACTTGGGATAAAATTACGCTGATATCCGGCACCAAAAATATTTGATGATACCCCCACAACGGTACCTGTATTAAACATGGTGTTGATACCACATTTTGAATGGTCGCCCAACATCAACCCGCAAAATTGAAGGCCTGTATCAACAAACGATTCCTCCTCATACGACCATAAGCGTACCGAATCGTAGGTATTTTTCAGGTTAGAGGTGTTTGTGTCGGCACCAATGTTACACCATTCGCCCATCACACTGTTGCCCATAAACCCGTCGTGTGCTTTGTTGCTGTAACCAAAAATTACAACATTATTAATTTCGCCACCCACCTTGCTGTGAGGGCCAATGGTAGTGGCACCGTAAATTTTAGCATCCATTTTAACCACACTGTGTTCGCAAAGAGCAAAGGGGCCGCGGATTTTTGCACCCTCCATAATTTCAGCATCTTTACCTATATAAACAGGGCCGTTGGTAGTGTTGATAAAGGCATATTCAACTTTGGCACCCTCTTCAAGAAATATCAAATCCTTGTCTCCGGAAATAAAGTTTGTGCCGCTAACAGGTTGTGATTTTCGATTTGTGGTTAACAATTCAAAGTCTGCCACAAGGGCACTGCCGTTATGGCGATAGATGTCCCAGTTGTTTTCAATTTGGATAAACTCCAAATTTGTTTGAACGGTTTTACCGGAATCGGAAGAATTTACATTTTCCACATCATCCGAACCCAACCACATGGCTATTACAAAATCACCCTTTGCCAGCGTTTCACCCTTTTTCAGATTCTTAATCGCATCAATTAGTTTAGGAGTAGGCAAAACCGACCCGTTTATCAAGATGTTTTCATCGGTTTTTAACAGTGGAAACTTTTTACTTAAGTAGTCTTCGGTAAGTGTAGAGGTTTTGGCGTTTAAAAGTTTTTCCCATTTTTCACGAATGGTTAAAATTCCCACCCGGATATCAGCCACAGGCCGTGTATATACAAATGGAAGCAGTTTGTTACGGTTAAAGCTGTCAAAAAGTATGTAGTTCATTTTACTTTGAATAATAGAATGAAATTAAAAATTATAAAAGTTATCGTCAATAAGCTTGTCGGCCACCCGTCTGCGAGCCTCTTTAATGTTGAAAGGTTTTATTTTTACAAAATTTTCAAAAAGCGACAACAGGTTTTCCTGCTCATCGTCTTCGGTAAACGATCCAATGGCTTCATAACCTGCCTGATAGATTTCGCCGGCAAGCGTTTGGGTTAAGATGTCGAGGATGTCTTTATATACTGAGATATCGTTTTTCAAACCTTTGCTATCAAGTTTTTCAACACGCAGCAGGGTTGACTCCAATACATAAACATTCATCATCATGTCGGCCAGTTTCATCAATATCTCTTCTTCAAACATGAGCTTGCGGCCAAATTTTTCCTGAACGATGGGGATAAGATGGAGTAAGATATTTTTGAAATTATCAACCATTGCATGCTTGTCGGCGAAATAGTCGCCGGTAAGTTTGGCAGGGGCAAGATTTTGTTTAATCTCCTCAATTTTCTCGTAGAGGTCAATTTTATGTTTTTTACCTTTTTTAGTGATGGAATCAATCACAATCATGCGATTAATTTCGTTGGTTCCTTCGAAAATACGGTTAATTCTTGAGTCGCGATAACCACGTTCAATGGGAGTTTCGGCAGAATAACCCATCCCTCCGTGAATTTGAACCCCTTCGTCAACAATAAAGTCGAGCGCCTCGGAACCATACACTTTCAGCATGGCGCATTCGGGTTCATATTCGGCTATGCCTTCAATATTGGCGGCGCCGTAAGGTTTTCCTTGTTCTTTATATGATTCAATGGTATCTTCAATGTCTTTGCTGGCGCGATAAACTGCCGATTCGGTTGAAAAGGCTTTTACAACCTGATCGGCCAGTTTTTGTTTAATGGCACCGAAATTAGCAAGTTGCGAGCCGAACTGTTTGCGTTCGTTGGCGTAGTTTACCGACTGTTTAATGGCGCGTCGCATGCTGCCAATTACGGTTGCCCCCAGTTTTATTCTGCCCACATGCAAAATATTCAGGGCAATGCGAAAGCCTTCACCACGACGTCCCAGCAGGTTTTCAGCCGGAACTTTTACATCGTTAAAGAAAATCTGACGGGTGGAAGAGCCTTTAATACCCATTTTATTTTCTTCGGGGTTCATGGTAATTCCGTCGCTGTGTGCTTCAACCAAAAAGGCACTTAAAACGCGGTCGTTGTCAATTTTAGCAAAAACGGTTAGCAAATCAGCAAATCCGGCATTGGTAATCCACATTTTTTGTCCGTTGAGGATATAGTGTTTGCCGTCATCGCTTAAAACAGCTTTGGTAGAGCCGGCATTGGCATCCGAGCCTGCACCGGGTTCGGTTAAGCAGTATGAAGCAAGCCATTCGCCGGTTGCCAGCTTGGGTAGGTATTTTTCGTGTTGCGATTGGTTTCCGTAATAGAGCAGGGGCAGCGTACCGATTCCGGTGTGTGCCATAAATGCCACCGAAAAGGAATAGCCGGAGCCAATGGCTTCGTTGGCTTTCATATTGGTTAAAAACGACTGGCCAAAGCCATCATATTCTTCGGGAACGGAAATTCCGAGAAGGCCAAGCTCTCCGGCCTGTTTAAGCAACATGGGCATAACACCCTCTTTGTGCTTATCTAAATCGTCAAAATATTGTTCTACCTGGGTTTCAATAAAGTCTTCGCATGTTTGCGCAATCATTTGTTGTTCTTCGTCAAACTCTTCGGGAATAAAAACATCGTTAACGTTTACGTTTTTAATAAGGAATTCTCCTCCTTTTAATGCGGCTTTGGTATCCATAAAAATTAGGTTTAAAATTTATACGTGCCAAAGATATACTATGTAACGAAAAGAGAAAGGTTTAAAAGGAAATTTTATTCAACAAAAAACCCCGCCAGGAGTCTCGTGGCGGGGTTAGGGTCAGGTTTCCATAATCGGACTAGTCGTCCAATTCCTTTTTATTCATGTTATAAACTTTTTTACCGCCGTAGGCAGCGCCAAGTCCGAGGAGGATAAACAATCCGCCTCCAATGGGCGCGCCACCACCAATGGGCTGGCCTTGCGGTGTTCCGTCAGGGTCGGAGGGACCCATAACCTGTGCGGTTGATAACAAAGGTAAAATTGTCAGGAAGCTTATTACAATAAATGTTCTGAATATATTTTTCATTTTTTTATCCTTTCTTTATTATTTAATGAAAACTTTGGTTGTATAAACTTCTCCGTTGCTTATAACTTTTACTACTACGTAAGTATTGGAAGCATTAACCGGAACTCTTACAATATCTCCCGGTGGCAGTATTTTGTTCACCAACGTTCGACCGGTAATGTCGTAAACGGTTAAGACCTTTTTCTCATTAGCAAGTTCTTTGTTGCTTAAAACATATACATTTTTCTCGTAAGAATAAGCACGTATGGCCGAATGGGCATTGTTGTTATCAATTCCCGTAACCGAACGATTAAAGTGTAACCTGAAACGGTCGGGATCCTGATAGGTCGTTGCTTCAAAAGTATAAACCGGATTGTTGTTCAGGTTTTGAACTTTATTCAGTTTGAGGTCTTCAAGCACGACATCTGTTTCAGGCAGGCTGCTTAAGTCGGCAACAAGTGTTTGAGTACCATCTACACCGGCTTTGTAACCAACGGTAACAGTTCTTTCGTCACCGGGGTTTAAGGCAGGTAAGCTGTTCTGACTCAGCTCCTCATCAGGAATAATGGCATAAACCTGAGGTGCTTCGCCGCTAAAGGAAAACATCTTACGGGTATCGCGGTTTTCAAACAATTCGCTTGCACCATCAATAAACAGGATGTTCAATTCATCATAGTTGTCGTTATCAAACATGGCTCTGAGTTTCATCATGTCCAAATCATTGATACGGGTGCTTTTGTAATAAGCCTGTGATGAATGAACTCTGGCAGCCAACGGAATGGTAAAGGTTGGGCTTGCGGCATTGGCATGGATAAAGAATCCCTGTCCCATTGGGATGATACCGCCTGTTAAAGCACCGGTTTTGGTAGTAGTGTTATAATCTTTGTACAAAGTATTACTCCATACCCAGAAAGTACTGTCCACGTTGGCCATGTTCCACGCACCGGAGTCGAGGGCAATGGGGCTGGCAAACGGGTTACCAATTAAGTTGTAGCCCAGCGGGTCGGCTCCAGTAAAACTCAATGCAGGGGTGCTTGCAGTGGTAAGTGCAACATCGGCACGGTTTAAGGTACCGGTAAAATTAAATGTCTGCGCAGCAGAACCACCAACCCAAAGCTCATAACCTGCTCCCACATCCAAGGGGTCAGTAAGAGTGGTCATATAAGTTCTTGAGTTGTCAGGCTCATTATAATGCGTTATCCAAACATCAGGTGAACCACCCAAATACAAATTATTTAAGGTTTGGCCTTGTACGGGAGACGAAAAGTCGTGCCATACACCGGCTGTAGTGTAGCGCTGTACTGTGGCGTGACCCGAAACAATTAACAGCCCGTCATTTAATATAGATGCATCACCGGAGGCATCCGATTCAATAACCAGACTGTCGATGGTGGTGGCACTATTAACGGTTGGGTAATTTGTTAACCCGGTGGGGATGGTTACCACAGATGTTGACGATGGTAATCCGGGGTTCCAGTTTCCGGTTGTATCCCAGTCACTTCCTGAGGCACCGGTCCAGGTAGCTGTGGCCACTACTTCAACAACTTTGATGTCGTCAACATATAGATTAAATTGATCAGCATCGCTATAACCGTGGAAGCCGATATAATAGGTTTCTGTTGTTGTCGGCGTAAAGGTTCCAGTGCCTATAAACCAGCTTGTGTTGGAAACATTGCTATTGTCAAATATGGATGTTCCTGACATGGCGGTGGAGGCAGGTAAGTTACCCCAGTCAACAGCCAGTTTTTCAGGAAAGCTGGAGCTGGCAGCTCTATAAGCAAATGAAACTTCATAGGTTACCCCGGCAGTTAAATTAAGCCCCCTTGTAAAGAACCAGTCATCCATAGCTTCGTTTGAATTGTAGCGAATCTTTGCAGCATTCGGCGCACTTAAGCCATCTGTTGATGTTTCCCATGTATAAGCATCACCGTTGGTATTTTCTACGGTCATACAGAATGGAAAATCAGGAGCTGTTATAGCATCAAAGTTTTGGAAGTAGGGTACAGAGGTTGCATCACATTCTGTTGAAAAACTCCATTCAGTTCCTGCAACGGTATCACTTGTACCATTGTACACCGTGCTTACCGTCCAAAAATATTGAGTGCTGTAATCCCAGTTTGAACCACGTTTATAGAGGGTGTCGGTAAGACTGTAATTGGCAAGCACATCACTTCCACCGGAAGTTGTTCCGATATTTAGTAGGTATTTGGTAGCATTGTCAACAGGATTCCATGCTAAAGTATCTGAAGTAACTAATACTTTTTGGCTACCATCAGCAGGGTAAGGCCCTGTTGTCAACCCGCTGGAGGTTGTAAACGGAGTAGGTGATTTAACCCACACACTGTTTGAACCACTACCGCATGATGCACGTACATACCATTCGTAAGCAGTAGAAGCTAACAGGGTATCAACGGTTAAAAAGGTGTCGGCGGTCACAGTATAATAGGCGGCACCGGTAGTATCAAATCCTGTTTCGCCAATTCTGACATTCCATGTGGTTGCCGAACCGGATTCTTTCCAGTGCATTTTAACCGAATTTAATTTAATACTATCTTCAGTTAGTGATAGAGGCTCAGGACAGGCAGGAGGAACTCTTACCTTAAAGTTGTCAATAAATACATCATTGTCTTTGTTGGTAATAGAAGATGATCCGTAAAAACCAATCTTCACTGTTGAGGAGTAAGCTGTTAAGTCGATGGTAACATGCTCTCCGGTGTTGGAAATAATTTCAGGGTAAGTCCATACTTCCAATGTGTCATTAAGATTCCATGTTGCACCATTATCTGTTGAAATAACAACAGCAAGTGTGTCATCGGGGCCTAAAGTATCGGCATTTGTATTACCATACTGAGTTAAAGCCAAATCAAATTCCAACTGATAAGCATCACCGCTTAGGTCAATTGAAGGTGAAATTAACCAATCTTTTTTAGTGGTACCATAAAGATCTAGTTTGGCACTTTTACCATTTGCTACAACGTTGGCAAAATCATCCTGTATCCATGCAGACGAAGTTCCTGTTAAAACGGAGGGATTATTCAGATACCCAGTGGTTTCGGTCCAGCAAATGGGTATATAAGCAGCAAAACCCTGTGTGTATTCGGGTGTATATACACCACATTCAGTTGTGAAGTCCCATTCAGTACCACTAACAGTATCGTTGGTTCCGTTGTAAACAGTGTTTACAGTCCAAAAATACTGAGTATTATAATCCCATGGGTTGCCAGCGATATAAATGGTGTCAGCAATACTGTAATTGGCTAAAATATCACTTCCGCCTGAAGTAGTTCCAATATTTAACAGGTATTTTGTGGCATTGTCAACAGGATTCCATTTTAAGGTATCAGACGAAACAAGTACGGGGTCTGTTCCATCAGCCGGGTAAGGGCCTGTAGCCTTTCCGTTTGTGGTTGTAAAGCTATGAGGGCCAATCCAATCGCTGTAATCGCCACCTCCGCAGGATGCTCTTACATACCAGTCGTAGGTAGTGGAAGCAAGCAGGGTGTCAACAGTGATGGTATCGTTGGTAACAACTGAATAGCTTGTTCCGGTAGTGTCAAAACCGGAAGTACCGATTCGAATGTTCCACTCGGTAGCAGAACCATTTTCTGTCCAACTCAATTGAGCACTGTTCAGTTTTAAGCTGTCTTCAACCTGAGATGTAGGAGCAGGACAGGTAGGTGCTTCATCAACCTGAAATAAATCAATGGCAAAATCATTTTCATATGACGTTCCTGAAGAACTAACAACCGCTTTTACCTTAAATATTACTGTATCTGCAGAATAAGAAGATAGATAAGCTAAAGCTTGATACCACTGGTTTCCCTGATTTCCGGATTTTGACCAAATACTTACATAGGATACACCATTGTCATTTGAAATACTGACTTCTATTGTGCCGTCAGGATCCATTCCTGCACCATACATATGATACCAGAAATTAAGTCTTGGAGAAGTAAACCCTGTTAAGTCAATTGAGCCGGTATAAACAATTGCACTGTCGCCATTTGTTACAGGTGAAGAAGATTCAGTATACAGGTAGTAAGTACCGTCGTAAGCAGAAGAAGGCCCTGTATTACTAGATGCCGTACTGCCGGAGTGTACTGTCCAGTCAAAATCATCATTAGTTTCCTGACTCCAGCAAATAGGAAATGACCCGGTTTCAAAGCTTTCATTTAAAGTGGTTTGCACTTCACATTGGGTTGAGAACGTACTTGGCCCTACCCAGGCACTGGTACCTGTATTATCCTGATCGCAGTCGCTACGTACATACCAGTCGTAGGTGGTTGCTGCTGTTCCCCCCGTCCATGTATAAGGGTTGGCAGTTACATCGTTGGCGGTGGGTGTAGTTGATTGTTTAGGAGCAGGATCGCCTGTCGGTACAACATAAATATCCCAATGGGAACCACTGGCATCTGTCCAGCCCAAATCAGCACCTGTGGTGGTGAAGTTGGTTTCGGTTTGGGCAGTAGGGTCGGGACAAGCAGCACATGAAGTTAATCCGGAAGGAACAGCCGGGTCGCCAATATCACCAGGTGTGGTTCCACCGGTACCTTCATCAGCTACCATATTACCACCTTCATCATACACTTTGTATTCATTCTCTGTAGAGTAATTCCCTGCAGTATAATCAAATGATAAAATATCACCTATGTCGGTAGGTATGCCATGCGACTCAGGACCAGAACCACTTGATAATGTTAAATCATCATAATATAATGTTCCATTTACATATACATCAAGTACGCCACCATTCCACCCATCACCATATGAATCAATTAAATCTACATGCCAAACACCGCAAGTTCCGGAAGTAGTAAACGTAGTTGGTCCTGTCCACGAACTACCGCAATCATTTTGTACATAAGCATCATATGTTGTTTTAGAGGTTAATCCTGTAGCTGTTGCAGTGGTGTCGTTCCCAGCTGTTGTGCTACCCGAAGAAACAGCAGTACCTGTACCCGGTGTGCCACCTGATGCAACAACTTCCCAATTATATCCAGTTGAACCTGATATTTGCGTCCATGCAAGTTCTGCCGTGGTAGTTGTAGCATTGGAAACGGTTAAAGAGATTGGTGAGGGGCAGGATTGTGCAATGCCATCAAAAATAATATTAGCTATGTAACTTCTCAAATATGATGCTGTAGGTGGGCTTGCAGGATCAGGGTTCGTATTATCATTTCTATACATAATACCTCTATTTTCGGCAACGGATGTACAAAAGAAATCATCACTAGAGCCATCATAACCGGAAGCATTTTCGTCAACAGCCACAACAATGTTATCAGTTCCATTATAAGCCCAGTCGGTAATGTCAAAAGTTATCCAACCGGCAGCACCGGGATCAGGAAATGTACCAGAATACACTTGAGTCATGCTTGACACAGGTATCCAGTCGGATGTGGATGAAAAACTGGTTTTACTTGTATGGCCGATGTATATGGTCCAGTCGTTGGAATTACTTAACGAAGTGCCATCAAAGTACCACTCTAACTGCGTTATTGTTCCGGAGGCATTAACTTCAGAAGCTAAATAAATAACCTGTGAGTAGCTGAAACCATAAAAAGGTTCAATCGGGAGACCTTGACCAGTCGTGGTACCAGTTCCAATTTGTACCTGAGCATTTCCAATCCATGGAATTAAAAATGTTGCCATCAACATTAATAGTAATTTTCTTTTCATAATTAATAGATATTTAGTTAAAAAATATAAAATTTCTTTATTTAAAAGGTGCTAAAATTAGATAAAGAAAATTGAATAACAGAAGATTTGTTTTGTGAGTTTATAAGTGGTATCATTTAATTTATAAGTGGGAAGTTTTGGGCTGTTCCACAGCTGGATTAAATCTCAATTTCCAAAATCCAAATTCCAAACTTGTCTGCCGTAAAGGCAGTTAAATTCCAAATCTCAATTTTCTAAAAAAATTACATTGTTGCTGCTTTGGATATTGAGATTTGGTTGTTGGGTATTTCTTGAGATTTGTGTTTTGTTTATTGGAATTTTATTCTTAAATTAAGTTGGAACAGGATGAAAATCAAATTCGTATGGCAGATTGTTTTAAAATAAAATCGGCAGGAATAACAACTGTTCTGTTTAGTGTTTCTTCGCCGTTAATTTGCGATAGCAACAGCTTTGCGGCTTCTGCCCCCATTTTAAAGGCAGGAATTTTTAACATGGAGATTCCTGAAGTCAGATTTTGTAACGAACAATCGGAACCAACTCCAATGAGCATCAGATCATCGGGGATGGTCATCCCATTTTTTTGCGCAAAAGTGTAAAATTCGAGGGTGGATGTCATATCTTTTACAACAAAAGCCATCTCCTGTCCGGTATTTTGCAGCAGTGTTTCAATTTGCCTGTCAGCCTCACCTGAATAAATTACAGTAAGGTCTTTTAGGTTTAAACCAAGGTTGTCAAATACCATTTCAAAGGTGGAAACAAGGTTGTTGTCAACAGGATTGTTTTTATCCTTTAACAGCATTGTTATTTTGAAAGCATTGTTGGCTTTAAGGTGGTTTACAATTCTGCTTACGCCTTTAAATAAATCGGGAACTATCCGGCAGGTGTTTAAATCGCTCTCCGTATCGAACAGGGTAACCAAAGGGATGTTGTCTTTTTGAACGGCAGCATAAAAACCGGCAGGCAACAAGCGGTTTGAATTAACATGAACAATACCGCTGATGCCATATTTTCGAAAAGTTTTAAAAAAAGCATTTTCCTGTGTTTCATCACCGTTTAAGTTTACAACAAGGGCGAGGTAGTCCTCTTTTTCAATTTCTGCGGTAACACCTTCAATTATTTTTTGGTGAATACACGATTGGATTGTGGGAACCACTATGGCGATGGCATTGGTTTTGTCGGGGGTCATGAGTTCGGGGACTCCGGGAAAATACCCCAGTTTGGTGGCTGCTCTGCGTACACGCTCCTTGGTTTGCCTGCTAATGCGCGGATGGTTGTTCAACGCCCTCGATACGGTTGATACCGAAACGTTTAACTCTCTGGCTATATGAGTAAGCCCGATTTTGTCCTTGTTTATTTCCTCTTTCAAAATAGCTTTTAAATGTGCTTTTGCTAAAAAAATACAAGTATAGTAAAAACAATTGTATCCTGAATAAAATTGCAACTAATTCGGCTAATTTCTATTTTGATGTGATAATTTATTTAGAGATATATTGCTAATGATGTTGCGTTAGTTGTCTAACGGGATTTTACACTACACTGTTCCCTCACACCCTGATAGCACGTTTGGGCGGGTAATTTGAAAAATGTCAATAATAAGTTTGGGGTAGCTCCGGGCTGGACCCCGGAGGAGTGTAGAAGGTTCTTGATATCATCCTCTCTCACCCGGGGTTTAGCCCGGGGAATGTAACAGGCAACTGCCTTTTATGTTATTCGGCTAATTTCTATTTTGATGTGATGATTTATTTAGAGATATATTGCTAATGATGTTACTTTTGTTGGTGTAAATCAGTCATTACTTTCCAAAAAAGAGACAAGATAAAAGACAGAACCTTAAGCAAAAACCATGTGTCATCCCGACCAACGGGAGGGAACTCCCGGGTATCAGCCTTCCCCTCCCGCCACACTTCGACTACCTGACCGACGACCGGACGGGCAGACCCGCCTGACCGGACGGGCAGGGATATTCATCCGGGCGGGCTTCGGAGCCTGCGCCCCTCGCAAATTAGCAGCTTCGTTACTTAGTTTATTGGTTAAATGTAAAACTACCTATCAAAAATTACAAAAGAAAAATATTTTATTTGTGTGCAAATCCTGCAACAATGTTTATATTTGTGAAAAAAATATAGTAAACTATAAATTATTCTGCATTACATGGAAAAAAAATATTTTGCACACGAAACAGCAGTTATCGACGAAGGGTGTACCATAGGAGAGGGGACAAAAATCTGGCATTTTTCACACATAATGAGCGACTGTGTTTTGGGTGAGCATTGTAACATCGGCCAAAATGTGGTGGTGTCGCCGCAGGTTGTGCTTGGCAAAAATGTCAAGGTTCAAAACAATGTATCTATTTATACGGGAGTAACTTGCGAGGATGATGTGTTTTTGGGTCCATCCATGGTTTTTACCAATGTTGTTAATCCGCGCAGCAATGTAAACCGGCGGGGGCAATATACCAAAACAGTTGTAAAGCGGGGTGTGAGCATTGGCGCCAATGCCACTATTGTTTGCGGGCACGATATCGGGGAGTTTGCTTTTATAGGTGCCGGAGCTGTGGTTACCAAAGAGGTGCCTGCCTATGCACTTGTTGTTGGCAACCCTGCACGGCAAATAGGTTGGATGAGCGAATATGGCCACCGGCTTAATTTCGATGAAAATAACCTTGCAACCTGCCCTGAAAGCGGAGAAAAATATAAATTGGAAAATAATACCGTAACTAAAATAAAATAATTATGAAAATACTTGTAACAGGAGGAACGGGCTACATAGGGTCGCACACCGTTGTTGAGCTGCAAAACAAAGGCTTTGAAGTGGTGATTGTTGATAACCTGTCCAACTCAAAAAAAGAGGTGGTTGACAGCATTGAAAAAATTACAGGAACTAAACCCGTGTTGGAAGTTTTTGATTTGGTTGACCGTGAGAAGACAGCCGATTTTTTTAAGCGCCATAATGATATAAAAGGAGTTATCCATTTTGCGGCCTATAAAGCTGTTGGCGAGAGTGTTCAAAAGCCGTTGATGTACTATCGGAATAATCTGGTTTCGCTGATGAATGTGATGGAAAGTATGATTGAAAACAACATTGACAATTTGGTTTTCTCATCATCCTGTACGGTTTATGGCCAGCCTGATGAATTGCCTGTTTCAGAAAATGCACCCATAAAAAAAGCCGAATCGCCCTATGGCAACACCAAACAAATTGCCGAAGAGATAATTGCCGACACCGTAAATGTTGAACCCATTAAAACCATTGCCCTGCGCTATTTCAATCCCATTGGAGCACACGACAGCGCACTGATTGGCGAACTACCGCTTGGTGTTCCTAACAACCTGGTTCCCTTTATCACCCAAACGGCCATTGGTATCAGAGAGCAGCTGAGTGTTTTTGGCGAGGATTACAACACTCCCGATGGCACAGCCATTCGCGATTATATTCATGTTGTTGATCTGGCAAAAGCTCATGTAATTGCCGTTAACAGAATGATTGAAGGTAACATGAAAAAAGATTTTGAGGTGTTTAACCTCGGAACGGGCAACGGCTATTCAGTGTTGGAGGTTATTAAGTCATTCGAAAAAGTCAGCGGGCAAAAGCTGAATTACAAAATTGTAGATCGCCGTCCCGGTGACATCGAAAAAGTTTGGGCTAATCCTGATTTCTCCAATCGTGAACTGGGGTGGAAAGCCGAACGCGGGCTTGACGAAATGACCCTCTCGGCATGGAAATGGGAAAAAGCTCTCAGAAACAATCAAACCGAATCATAAAAATAAAAGTAAATTTATATTACCATGAAAAAAATCTTAATTACGGGCGGCGCCGGTTTTATCGGTTCGCATGTTGTACGCCTCTTTGTAAATAAATATCCCGACTACCATATTTTCAACCTCGACAAATTAACCTATGCAGGCAACCTGCTCAACCTTACCGATATTGAAAATAAGCCGAACTACACCTTCATTAAAGGTGATATTGTGGATGGCGATTTAATGCTCAGCCTTTTTAAAACGCATCAATTTGACGGCGTTATCCATCTTGCAGCCGAGTCGCATGTTGATCGTTCCATTGAAAATCCCATGGAGTTTGTAATGACCAATGTGGTGGGGACGGTTAATTTGCTTAATGCAGCCAAAGCCGTTTGGAAGGATAACCTAGAAGGCAAGCGCTTTTATCATGTTTCAACCGATGAGGTTTATGGTGCGTTGGGGCACGAAGGGTTTTTTACCGAAGAAACGGCCTACGATCCACATAGTCCCTATTCAGCTTCAAAAGCAAGCTCCGACCACTTTGTAAGGGCTTACCACGATACCTACGGCCTGCCAACCATTATTTCGAACTGTTCCAATAATTACGGGCCGAATCAGTTTCCTGAAAAGCTTATTCCCTTGTTTTTAAATAACATACGAAACAATAAACCTCTGCCTGTTTACGGAAAGGGTGAAAACGTTCGCGACTGGCTTTATGTTATCGACCATGCTGCCGCCATTGATGTAATTTATCACAAGGGGCCTGACGGCGAAACCTATAATATTGGCGGACACAATGAATGGAAAAACATCGACCTGATTAAGGTGATGATAAAAGCCATGGATAAAAAACTGGGGCGCGAACCCGGCTCGTCCGAAAAACTGATTACCTATGTTACCGACCGTGCCGGCCACGATTTGCGCTATGCCATCGATTCGTCAAAATTGCAAAACGAACTGGGCTGGAAACCGTCGCTTCAGTTTGAAGAGGGGATTGAAAAAACCATCGACTGGTACTTTAACAACGAGGATTGGCTCGATAGCACCACCTCCGGCGATTATCAAAAGTATTACGATAAAATGTACGGAAACAGATAATTGTTTTGCTTTAGATATATAGGTGAGTATTTTATGGTTTAACAATCTAAAAACAGGAATTGTTGCCCGTAATCCTATTTTATTAACAACAAATTGTTATTTCTTTTTTGTTTAAAAAAGCAAAAATAGTTGCGTTTTTAACTGATTTATTGATACTTTTGCCGCGAAATAAAAATATGGGGATTTGCTTGAATATTTAAAAAAATAATACGTTCTTTGCACTCCCTTTTTAAAAACGACTTAAAAACACGGAACGATGTCAAGAATTTGTCAGATTACAGGAAAAAAAGTGATTACAGGAAACCACGTTTCGCATTCACATATTAAAACAAGAAGAAGATTTCATCCTAATCTTCACACCAAACGGTTTTTTATCCCAGAAAGCAATGAATGGGTAACACTGCGTGTTTCTGCAGCCGGTATCCGGGTTATCAATAAAAAAGGTATTTTCAATGCCATTAAGGATGCCAAGGAGAAGGGCTATTTTAACGCTTAATTCCTATTTACAAAACAAAAAAAACGCTGCATCATTTGATGCGGCGTTTTTTGTTTGTTTATGAAATCATTTGTTTAATCCTTGTAATTTGATGATAAAAATCATCGAATTACACGGATTACACGAATTAAGGTTTTTCTCTATGCCTTTGACATAAAGGTAAACCGTTTAACAAATATTTTACTCTCATTAACATCAGGTTAACTTTAAACAACCTTATTAATAATTTTCCTTAATTATTTGGTCGATAAGCTTGTTAAGCTTTTCAAAAACTTCCTGCTCCGAGCCTGTGCCATCAATGGCGTAGTATTTACTTTGCTTCCGGTAATAATCAATTACGGGTTTGGTTTTTTGTTTGTATTGCTCCAGGCGGTTTATAATTAACTCTACCGATTTATCGTAAGGACGTGCTCTTTTGGTTGCAGCACGGGCATTAAGCCGCTTTAAAGCGGTAATGGTATCTATCTCCATCTCTATTACTGCCGAAACTTTCATGTGTTCTTTCATCAAAAGCCCGTCAAGAATATACGACTGAATCATGGTACGGGGAAAACCTTTAAAGATAAATCCTTTTGAATCAGGGTGATTTCCAATACGCTTTTCAATAAGCTTAATGGGAATTTCATCTTGTACAATTTCTCCCTTTTCCATAAAAGGCTCAACCTTTTTACCCAACTCTGTCCCGTTGGCGATTTCCATACGAAGCATTTTTCCGGTGGAAATATAAACCAGATTATGTTCTTTGGCAATCAGTTGTCCCTGTGTGCCTTTACCCGAGCCGGGTTTTCCCAGCAACACAATATTTGTGTGAACTGTTTTACGGTGTTCCTCAATAACCGATGTTATTTGCTCAAAAATTTCATCAATTTCACCCACACCGTTAATTTCATAATATTTACCCCGTTCCTTATAGTAATCGGCAACAGGAGCAGTTTTGTTATGATACTCCTTTATTCTTACCTTAATAACATCAAGGGTATCATCGCTTCGCCCCGAATCTTTTGCTCTGGCTAACAATCGCTCGGTTAACACTTCATCCGGAACATTTAAAGCAATCATCATGTCTAATTGGGTATCCAGCTTAAGTAGCAGGCCGTCAAGAATATATGATTGGACTACTGTTCGTGGGAAGCCGTCAAATAAGATGCCTTGCTTATCAGACGAATCAACAATGTTTTTTTCAATCATTTGTACTACCAGCTCATCTGAAACGAGTCCTCCCATTTCGATAACGCCTTTGGCTTCCATCCCCAAAGCTGAACCGGATGCAATTTCCGAACGCAACATGTCGCCGGTAGAAATGTAAGTAAGGTTGTATGTTTCAAGTAATTTTTTCGATTGAGTTCCCTTACCCGCTCCCGGAGGGCCAAAAAGTGCAATGTTTAGCATAATTTTAAATTTTATTGGTCAATCACTTTGTAAATATCTTTTAAATTTCGTCCCTGTTCATAATAATCAAGTCCGTAGCCTACAATAAAGTCGTTGGGTATTTCAATGCCGATGTAATCAATCGGGTAATCTTCTTTAAATGCTTTTGGTTTGAAAAGTAATGTGGCAATTTTAACATCGTTGGCACCCATCGACAGCAGCTGTTTTGTTAAACCGGCAAGGGTAAGGCCACTGTCAACAATGTCCTCCACAATTACAATGGTTCTTCCTTTTATATCCTGATTAAACCCAATCAATTCCTTTACTTTGTTTGTAGATTGCGTTCCCGAATAGGAAGCCAGCTTAATAAATGAAATCTCGCAGGGGAAATCGAGCTTCTTCATTAAATCACCTGCAAACATAAATGACCCGTTCAGGATAACCAGAAATATGGGTGTTTTGTCTTTCATTTCATCGCTAATCGCCACAGCCACTTTTTCAATGGCGGCATCAATTTCTTCGTAGCGAATAAAGGTTTCAAATTCCCTGTCTAAAATTTTTATAATACTCATTACAGATGTTTTAATAGCAAACGGCAAATATAAAAAATATGACAACTACTTTTAACCGGGTTAAAATTTTGTTGTCAAACCTTAAATTTTCCAAATTTTATTTCCTTCGGTTGCTTTTTGTACTTTTTTTTCGTATCTTTAAAATTCAAAAAAGGAGGAAGCTATGAATGTTTTATTTGTTGATTTACAGAATGTTTGCCGTTCGCCAATGGCAGAAGCAATTTTAAAGAGGAAGTTTTTAGACAATAACATTATCGGATTGGTTGATTCGGCAGGTTTCGAATCGTTTAATATTAACGAACCACCGGATCCGAGAGCTGTTAATACAGCCGCCGAATACGGGGTGCTTGTTGACGGAAGAGCTAGAATTTTTGTCAAAGATGATTTTGACATTTACGACAAGATTTATGTAATGGATACCCAAAACTATTGGGATGTAATGGAGCTTACGAGAAACGAAAAAGATAAAGCAAAGGTTGATTATTTGCTTAATTTGTTAGAGCCGGGGCTGAACAAAACAGTTCCAAATCCATATAGTTCGGGGGTTGCGGATTGTAAGCAAATTTTCAGGATGCTAAACAAAGCAGCTGATAAAATTGTTGAAATGGTAAAACTTGAGGAGGAGAAAAAAGCCGTTGCCAACAATTAAAATTCCATCGAAAAAAGAGGTTGTTGAGGCTCATAATCGTATAAAGCCTTACATTCACCACACACAGGTGCTGACATCGGAAACTTTTAACCGACAGTTCAGCACCCGTTTTTTCTTTAAATGTGAAAATTTTCAAAAAGTTGGTGCTTTTAAGTCCAGAGGCGCAGTTAATGCGGTTTTTTCATTGTCGGAAAGCGAGGCTGAAAAAGGTGTGGCCACCCACTCATCGGGCAACCATGCACAAGCGGTGGCTCGTGCTGCTGCACTGAGGGGAATAAAAGCTTATATTGTGATGCCCGACAATGCACCATCGGTAAAGGTTGATGCAGTTAAAGGATATGGCGGCATAATAACTTTTTGCAAACCCACTTTGCAAGCCCGTGAAACCAGTTTAAATGAGGTTGTAAAAAAAACAGGTGCTTGTGAAATTCATCCTTACGACAGATTTGAAATTGTTTGCGGACAGGCTACAGCAGCAAAAGAACTTTTGGAAGATATTCCGAACCTTGATATCATTCTTGCTCCTGTTGGCGGTGGCGGTTTGCTGGCCGGAACCGCGTTGGCAGCCCGATACTTTGGTAACCAAACAAAAGTTATAGCCTGCGAACCTGCCGGTGCCGACGATGCATTTCGCTCGTTTAAAGCAGGCAGGATTGTTCCGTCGGAGAACCCCCAAACCATTGCTGACGGCCTCCTTACATCGCTTGGTGTGCTTAACTTTGAAATTATTAAAAATGAGGTTGCCGATATTGTAACTGTTTCGGAGAAGAGCATTAAACAGGCCATGAAACTGATTTGGGAACGTATGAAAATTATTATTGAACCCTCTTCGGCAGTTCCCTTTGCGGCGGTTCTGGAAAACAAAGTTGATGTCGAAAACAAAAAGGTTGGAATTATTATCTCAGGCGGCAATGTTGATTTGAAAGCATTTTTATAACCCATTCTTTTTCAAAGACCATATTAAATTAATAAAATGTTTCGTTTATTTTGGATATTTCGTATATTTCGTTTATATTTGCTCAAATATTTAATAAAAAAGAGATTATGAATTTACTTGATAATTTATCAAAACCCTCCAAAGAAGAGCAAAAGGCAGCTATGTTGTCTTACAATGCTCTTGTTGCATCGCTTAATGAAATAAAAGATAAAAATCCTGAAATAGAAATTGAAGAAACGCAGGAAAGAATAAGAATTCCATTAAACGCTTTAAAGTTATTAGCTGACATTCTGAAGGAAACAAGCAGGGGAAAGCCGGTTTCCATAGTTCCGGTTGCTACAGAAGTTACAACTCAGGCAGCTGCAGAAATGCTTGGATGTTCAAGGCCACACATTGTAAAGCTTCTGGAAACAGGAAAAATTAAATTTACAAAGGTGGGGAAGCATCGCCGAATACGATATGAAGATATTGTTTCATATAAAAAAGAAATGAAAGCAGAGCAAGAACGTTTAATTAACCAAATAATGAATACAGACGAAAAAACCGGATTGTATGATTCATAGCGTTCGCTTTAAATGTGTTTTAGACACAAATGTTATTTATCCGCTCTGGACAAGAGATTTACTATTGTGGTTCGCATTTTATGACCTCTACACACCAAAATGGAGTAACAATATATTCTCAGAATGGATTGATGTAAACCAAAGACTATCAATCCTGGCATTTAGAAAACTTGTTTTGAATAAAAAGAATCCACCTTATGACGAATATGATGTTCTGGAAATATTTAGAAACAATGGTTTAAAGCGAACAGCAGACTATTTACATTCTTTAATTTGATTAATAAAATATTTTGGAAGACACGATTAAAAAAATTGCCGGTAAGCTGAATAAAGCATCATGGCAAATAAACAATGCGCTTACTTTGTTAAAAGAGGGGGCTACCATTCCGTTTGTTGCGCGGTATCGTAAGGAAAGAACCGGTAATCTTGCCGACTTTGAACTGTTGGAAATAGAAAAACTTTGGAAACAAGCGCTGTTGCTTTCCGACCGGAAAAAGGCCGTTTTAAAAAGTTTACAGGAGCAGCAATTGCTTACGGATGCATTAAAAACTCAAATTGAAAAGGCTGAAACCATTAACGATGTTGAAGACATCTATCTTCCTTACAAACCCAAACGAAAGACACGAGCTACCATAGCCAAAGCCAAAGGGCTTGAACCGCTGGCAAAAATGATATATTCCGAAAATGTTGTATCCATCCATTCGGCAGCATCTAAATTTATAAGTGCCCGAAATGAGGTCAACACCCTTGAAGAGGCATTGCAGGGGGCACGCGACATTATTGCCGAATGGATAAACGAAAATATTAAAGCCCGGAATATTGTCAGGCACCTTTTCAACAAAGAGGCAAACATCGTTTCAAAGGTTGTTAAAGGCAAAGAGCAGGAGGGTATAAAATATAAAGCTTGGTTTGACTGGAGCGAAATAGCTTCGCGGGCACCCTCTCATAGGATATTGGCCATGTTAAGGGCTGAAAAAGAAGGTTTTATAAAGCTTAAAATAAACCCTGACAAGCAACGAACATTTGAAAAACTTGAACGCTTAATTATCAGGTACCATGGTGAAGCATCAGAAGAAAAGAAAAAAGCCCTAAAAGACAGCATTCAAAGGTTGCTTTTTCCATCCATCGAAACCGAATTCCGTCACGAATTAAAACAAAAAGCCGACGAAGAAGCCATCAGGGTTTTTGCCGACAACCTGAAACAACTGTTGCTGGCACCACCCCTGGGACAAAAGAATGTGTTGGCCATTGATCCGGGATTTAGAACAGGATGTAAGGTGGTTTGCTTAGATTCAAATGGCAACCTTGTTCACAATGAAACCATTTTTCCGCATCCTCCTCAAAATGAAAAAGGGATGGCCATGAAAAAAATCAGCAGCCTTGTTGATGCCTATAAAATTGAGGCAATAGCCATTGGAAACGGTACGGCCGGACGCGAAACCGAAGAGCTGATTAGCAGAATGAAATTTAATAAAGATATTGTCGCAGTAATGGTCAACGAAAATGGTGCTTCCGTTTATTCTGCTTCGGCAACAGCTCGCGAAGAGTTTCCCGATTATGATGTTACCGTGCGTGGCGCCGTGTCCATCGGGCGAAGATTAATGGATCCACTTTCGGAACTGGTTAAAATCGATCCCAAATCAATTGGAGTGGGTCAGTATCAGCACGATGTAAATCAAAAACTTCTGAACGAAAGTTTACAAACAACGGTTGAATTTTGTGTGAACTCTGTTGGTGTTGACCTGAACACTGCCGGTAGGGAGTTGCTGACTTATGTATCCGGAATCGGGCCTGTTTTGGCTTCTGCGATTGTGGAATATAGGAAAGGTAATGGTGATTTTAAAAATCGCGAATCACTTAAAAAAGTAAAAGGCATGGGAGCAAAATCGTTTGAGCAGGCGGCCGGATTTTTACGAATAAAAAACGGTACCAATCCGCTTGACAGAAGTGCCGTGCATCCTGAGAGTTACCATATCGTCAGGCAAATAGCTGCTACTTTAAAAGTAAAACCTGATGAGCTGATTGGAAACAAAAAACTGTTGGAAAAGGTAAATCCTCAGGCGTTTGTTACAGCCGAAACGGGGCTGCCAACTATTATTGATATTTTAACGGAACTGGAAAAGCCCGGGCGCGATCCCCGAAAGCAATTTAAGTTGTTTGAGTTTGATAAAAATATCAGAACCATCAACGATATTAAAGAGGGTATGACTGTAAACGGCATTGTAATTAATCTGACCAATTTTGGTGCTTTTGTTGATTTGGGTATCAAGGAAAACGGTCTCATTCACAAAAGTCAGATTGCTGACGAATATGTTTCCGATCCCGGAAACTACCTCAAATTAAACCAGCAGGTCAGAGTTAAAGTGCTTGAAGTGGATTATACAAGAAAAAGAATTGCATTAACTTTGAGAGGTTTGTAGCAGGATGAATAGTGTCAATATGATTGTCGGGTAAATGGAACATTGATAACGATTGGCGTTTCACCCCCTAAAGCATCAACTCTTGAAAGTACCTGCTACAACATAAACAGGGCTGTGTCCGTTGATTATGTCTGAATTTAAGTTAGTTTCGTAAACAGAAAAAAACGTGAATTTTATTTACGTTTTTGAAAAGTCAAAACATAAATCATGCAAAAGGAATAAAAGTGAAGTCAAGGAATTGAAAATTTAGTAACTTGCCCAAAAATTAAACCAAGGCCACCGCTAGAAAAGTTATTCTGAAGTTTTTTTTGGACACTTTCAAAGGCCTAAAAAAAAATCTTCGAAATAACTTTTCTCAAGGAAATGAACAAAATAATTAAACAAAAAAAGGTCAACATATTTCGGTATAATTCACTATTTCAACACAATACACTGAGGTTAAATACTGTCTTTTCAATCTTTAATATTGCTTTAGCAAAAGCATTTATTTTTATCTTGTTGTTGCCGGGTTTGCAGGCTAGCAGCCAATCATTCCCCAAAACAATTAAACTCGATGTTCAAAATGGCCTAATACAAAATACTATATGGGGTATTGAGGAAGATGCAAGCCACCGAATTTGGATAGGGACACCAGGAGGTTTACAAATATACGATGGTTTTGAACTCATCACCATACCAAAAATAGAAGGAACTATATTACGTTTACAAAAACACGATTCTTCCATTTACTGTATCACTATCAGTAACTTGTATAAATTTAACCCAACTGATCTAAGCTTCTCAAAGACAACTTTTCCAAGAACTTATTTCTATTTATCCGAGTTTTCGGAAAAAGGAATTATACTGTCAGCAGATAAAGATAGTTTGTTGCTTTTTTACGATTACAATCTTCGTAAGACAACCAGACATTTACAAATAAAAAAAAATGCTTCCCGCTTATTTGAATTTACACTATCCGGAATACCGTTTTTTGGGGGTGTAAATGGCTTGTTCGTAAATGACTCTATTCCCATTTCTAAATCTTATTGTAAACAATACGTTAAATATAACCTGCATCGCGCATTTATTGCATCGCATAAAGGCCTGCTTGAGCTTTTGGTAACTAATGGCAAATTGCAGGTAAAGCGACATTTTCAGGATTTGAGAATTACGCATTTACTTGTGGATGTTAACAAGAATTTATGGGTGGCAACTGCCGACAATGGTATTTTTATGATTCACGGAAACTCGTTAAAATCGGAGTTTTTCTCAAAAACAAAACCTGACGGAAATCCATTAAGTTGTTGGAGGTTCAGCAAAATTGGCGGACAACTTTACGTTAATACAGCTTATGGATTGGTGTCTGTCAATGAAAAAAACTGGCAAAACGAAAAGGTTCATCAAATTACTAAAAACCTGGCCTGCAACACTGCCGTTGAAGGTGATGATTTTATTTTGATAGGCAGCAGAAGTAATGGTATTTATCGATTGAAGAGTAATAAATTAGAGCAGGTTTTCGTAAATAATTCCGAACAACTGGATAATATAATCGTTCAAATTGAAAAGAACAAAAAAGGTTTTTTGGCTTCTTCCAAATATTCATTTATTCAGCTTGACAAAAAGGGAAATTTTATCTCCCAGAGACTTAGCGATTTCGATGATGTATTTGGCTATACCATGGAGTTTTTACAATTTCCCAACGGAATAATGAACTCCCGGACAACCGGTGTAGTTGAGTTAGATTCAAATTTGAAAGTGGTAGGGAACTTCAAAGGCGATTCCATTCAGGTGGTTTCGATGATGCGCAAATATCAAAATGAATGGTGGGGCGTTTCCATGGATGCCGGCTTAATAAAACTGGAACACAAACAATTGGTTAAACAAAGATTTCCCGACAGACATTTGTTTACTTTGAATAATTGGAACGACAGCACACTTTGGATTAGTGGAATTCATGGTATTTATCAATATGCCGATAATTATATCCGTCCATTTAAACCACAAAATGGCTTTCCCTTAAAAGAGTATAACCAAAATGCAGTTTATAAAGACTCGTTGGGATTTTTATACTATGCAGGAGTTGGGGGAATTCAAAAATTTCATCCCGACAGTTTGACTTTTTTTCCAAATCCCCCAACGGTTGTAATCGAAAGAAATGGAACTCGCTTACACCCACACGATCTTAGCCACTTGAATTTCGACCAGTCACAAATAATTATTGATGTACATCCTGTTTCCATAACCAATCAAAATTATTTTAAAATTGAAATAACTATCGACACACAATGGGTTGAAATCAAACAGCCTGAACAGTTGAAATTTTCATTAAATTATGGCACTTCTAAATTAAAAGTAAAAGTTACCGACTTGGTTCATAAAACCAATAGCACCACTATTTATACTTTTAGCAGGTCGTTTCCTTTCTGGCAAAAACCATGGTTTATTATATTTGTATTTCTGTTGGTAATATTACTAATTGTGGGTTTAGTAAGTTTTATTGGCTTTACACGAACCAGAAAACAGCATAAAATAGATCAGATTCGGATTGAAGAACAGAAAAAAGGGCTTACAGCTGTAATTCAGGCACAGGAAAACGAGCGTAAAAGAATTGCCAAAGATTTACATGATGGCATAGTCCAGCAATTAGGGGGGCTGAAACTGGGATTGCAAAAAGCATTTATGAACTCGGAAACTGAAGAAAGCAGTAAATTGGTTAAGGTACTTGATGATTCTACAAAAGAATTACGCGATTTGTCGCATAAAATGATGCCTCGTGCCCTAAGCGAGTTAGGCTTGATTCCGGCTTTGGAAGATATGCTTGAAAATAGCTTGGGACATTCCGATATCAAATATCAGTTTGAACATTTTGGAATAAACAGCCGATTTAACGAAAACATAGAAATTGTACTTTACCGAATTGCTCAGGAACTGATTAACAACGTAATAAAACACAGTAATGCCAATAAAGTAAATATACAATTGTTTAAAACTTCAAACGATATTCTGTTAATTGTTGAAGATAACGGTAAGGGAATCGTTGATTTACAACATAAAAAAGGAATAGGTTTAATGAATATCTCAAGTCGTTTAGATACCATAAATGGAAAAGTGAAGTTTGAACCCAGCCCCGAAAGCGGGACATTAGTAACAATTAAAATACCAATTCAACAATGATAAATATAATTTTAGCAGACGATCATCACCTGATAATCGAAGGTATTTCCAAACTTTTGGAAGATGATGCTGATATCAATATCGTAGCCACTTGTGAAAATGGAAGCAAAGTATTGGAGATACTGCCCAAAATAAATGTAGATGTATTATTGCTCGATTTGGACATGCCAATCATGAACGGCATGCAATGCGCGGAGGCTGTTAAACAAAAATATCCGGAAGTTAAAATTGCAATCCTGACAATGCATAAGGAAAACTCACTGATACAAAAGTTTATTGAGTTTGGCGTAAATGGATATTTCCTAAAAACTATTCAAAAAAATGAATTAACACATGCTATAAAAACAATAGCTGCCGGTGGGGATTATTTTACCTCCGACGTAACTAAAGCTTTATTGAAAAAACAATCAACTCATCCCGATGTTACCCAAAGCCCTTTATTAAAGGAACTAACCCGCCGCGAAATAGAAATAATTAATTTGGTTGCACAGGGGCTTTCAAATAACGAAATTGGAAAGAAACTGTTTATCAGCCCACGCACCGCCGACACACATAGGACAAATATTATGCGCAAACTCGACTTGCACAATGTTGCCGAAATTGTCCGCTTTGCTTTTCAGAATAAGTTGATTGACTAGTGTGCCTGTGTTCCGCACGCAGAAAATAACAAACAAAAGCATAACAAAACCTACGGTATGTACCGTATAAAAATACCGTTGCCCCTCTATTTCACAACTACCTGATTGTCTTCATCTTTGCACTGTTGATTTTTACACCTAAAAGCATGTAAAAGTATTTTGCAGAGTTGCTCGCCCAAAAATTGCTTTAAGGTAAATCAACTAAGGGGAAGAGCACTCTGCTTAACTAAAACCTTAAAGCAATGAAAACATTCATTCAACAAAAAACAATTCGTAGAAAAAGATTCCTCTCTACAATCTTCATCACTTTATGCTTATTCCTAATTCATACAAGCGTTGATGCACAATCAAGAGCAATGAAATCCGCCAAAAAAAACTATGAAAAAGAGCTGGTAGCTTTCCAAAAGTTAATGGATAACCAAAAGCAATTAAATAAGATGATGCGTTATCAATATGGAGTTGCAGGTAGCTATGAAAAAAAATATAATAGAAAACATGGCCTTGCTACAAAAGAAGATTATAAGATTCCAAAAAAAGTGGGCATTATGGCATTTTATATTTCTGATAACGACTATTCTATTATTGGAGACGAGTGGATTACCACCTATAAATCAACCAAGAAAAAAGTAAACGTAATTGTTCAGCGTATTTACGATCAATGCATCGATGGCATCAAAAAACAATATGCCTCCATGGGGATGGAATTGTTAAGCCCTGACGAATTTTTAACAACCGAAAAGCTTAAAAATTTCTACCATAATTATCCATTACCAAATTTAGAAGGCAAAGCTGGCGTGTTTGATATAGCTGGAAACGGGGCAGCTGTTCCCGATGGCTACAGGTTACTTCCGTATGGATCTGTTTGGGGATTACATAAGTTTGCAAAGGAGCAGCGCGATTATTTTATGGGCCTTGATTTGGATGCTTTTATAATAGTTGAAATAAAGCTTACTTCTGCTGATAATACCTTAAACGGTATTATTGCAAAATTTTATTATAAAAACCCCGGATTTAAAGAATCTGATCATGCTAAGAGCGATAAATTTGTTGCAGGATATACTGCATATTCAACAGGCAATGTTGATATAAACTTTAAACCACCCATAAGAGGAATTTATATAAAACAAGTAATGGATTACACCAATAAAAGAGGTAAGACTAATAAAAAATTAGCACCCGTTGATATGAATCCAAACGTCAGTAAATTGGTGGAACATGTAGTTGCAAGTCTGGGCAGAAATTCTGTAAAGCAAATTACTAAATAATCATAAATAGCTAAACCTTACACCGTTAATTTCAAAAACAAAATATTATGAAAAAAATTACAACTATTTTATTAATAGCAACGCTTATCCTTAATTTTAACTCTTGCAAGAAAGCAAATGAAACAACACCTGATGGCGGTAATACTCCGTCACAAGAGGAATTTGTTAAATGCAAGATTGACGGGGTCGATTTCATTTCGAAAGATGACAATCTTTTTAACCATGCTAAGATCATTTCACTTGGCGGTCTAACCATGCATCAGCTACGAGGTGCCGATGAAGCTACTGAAGCCATCCTGTTAAGCCTATACGATTTTGATGGCACAGGCGTGTACGATGTTGCTGATCCTGACAAAAACACAACTTGTCAGTGGCTAACGGTTGGACCATATGCCACTTACGGTTGTGATCGGAAAAATGCTTTAGCAGGAAAGGTTTCCGGTAAAGTAGAAATTACCTTTAATAGTGCCGAAAGAATTGAAGGAACCTTTGAATTTACAGCTATCAATGGTGAAAACGAAACAGATAAAGTTACCATAACCGAAGGTGAGTTTAGGTTGAATTACAAATAATTAATCGGTTTATTTTAGGTTTGGTAGTTTTCAAAGCCTTCAATTTTCAAATAAAAGACTTTAAACAAGTTCTATAAATTAATCACTAATTAAAAACAATAATTTATGAATTACATGAAATTTTTATCATTGCTGTTAGTTTTTGGAGCAATACTTAGTTTTGGTAGTTGTACCAAAAATAATGATACTGCTAATCCGGACAATTCGGATGTGTATCTTACTTGTAAAATTGACGGCACTGTCTTTTCTGCCGAACCTTTAACAGTGGGAGGAACAAGCAATGGCAACAATTTTACTGTTCAAGGAAATGGTTCCGGTCTAGATGCTCTTTCGGTTTCCATGATATTGAATTCTTCTTATAAAGGGGTGGGAACTTATGGTTTTGGCAAGAATTACCTGGCCAATACCGCTATATATCTACCAAAAGCTCTCAATCCTGCTGAGGCATTTTCGGCTGTTTTTGCCGGGAATGATGCCGGGCAAATAAAAATTACTTTAGATGATGGAACATATGTGGAAGGTACTTTTTATTTCAATTGTGCAAACCAGAATAATACTTCTCAAACAGCAAATATAACTGAGGGTAAGTTCAGAATGAAATTGCCATAGTGTGTGGCTTTATGTCAGCCCCTGACTTACACCAATTTATATGCCTATTGCAACACAAAATACACAGAGTTTGCAGAGTCCAATGGTATAGCAATGAGTATGACAAAAAAGTATGAGTCATATGAAAACGCGGTAACAGAATGTATTAACAAAACGCTCAAGTACAAATATTATCTAAAGTAAACCATAAAGACCACATTTAAGTTTAAATCTTATAAAACCATCGGAAGCATACCTAAATTCAATTGTAACCTATAAATCATAGAAGGAATAAAAGGAATAAAAGGGAAGTTAAGGGATTGAAAATTTAGTAACTTGCCCGAAAATTAAAACAAGGACATCGGCAGAAAAGTTCTTTCAGGATTTGTTGGATGTTTGATTATAAGATTAATAATTGATTAACAGATGATATTATTTCCACCAAAATTATTAAACGTAAGTCAAACTAAAATTATTGAAATTGACCATAAGCTTAAATCTATATATCGGAATGTTATTTTTGACAGAACGATTTCATCAAGAAAGCTATTGGATACTTTTGCAAACAGCACAAATAATTTGACAGAACTTTTGAGTATTAAAAATGCTCAAATGGAAGCACAAGATGAGTCGGAATTAAAAGTTTATCATAAAAATTTACAAAAAACAATTAATTATGTTTTAAACGAAATTAAAAATGATAAACCCTTTAGTAAACAAGTGCAGCTGTTTCAGTTATTTAGATTGTTGTCCCCGGAATCATATCGACTACATCCCAATAGATATAGAGATGGTTTAGTAATGGTTGGAAATCATATATGCCCAGAGTCCAAAGAAATAGAAAGCCTTATTTCTCAACTTTTTTATAATATCGAAAATATTGAACATCCAATAATAAAAGCCATTTATTTCCATCACGAATTAATCAGAATCCATCCATTTTCTGATGGTAATGGAAGAGTAACGAGAATAGCAAAAAATTGGATATTAATGTTTGATTTATATCCACCAATTTTTATAAAAAATGAGATAGAAAAAAAAGATTATATAAAAACTTTAAGTGATAGTTTTGATTATTTAAGACACACAAAACCAATTTGGAATAGTTATATTTCAGATTTTTTTAATCAAGAAATTAATCGTATTTTACAAAACACAAATTTAATTTTAAAAGAGATAAAATAAATAATTAAAGATGGATAAAACTCAACTTCAGTTATTCAAAAATTTGATTAATTTTGAATATGAAGAAAATATCAGTAAAATAATATTAATATGGAAATAGTTGAAACGCAAATCCCTGATCTTTACATAGTAAAACCGACTGTGTTCAAAGACAGCAGAGGGTACTTTTTTGAATCATACAATAAAGAAGCGTTTTTAAGAAGTGGTATCGATCAAAATTTTGTACAAGACAACGAATCTAAATCTGCCAAAGGTGTATTGCGGGGTTTGCATTTTCAAAAACCGCCCTTTGCACAGGGAAAACTGGTAAGGGTAATTAAAGGAGCTGTCAGGGATGTGGCTGTTGATTTGCGTATATCATCGCCAACTTACGGCAAGTGGGCCTCAATCGACCTTACCGAAGATAACAAATGGATGTATTGGGTGCCGCCCGGATTTGCCCATGGGTTTGTTACCCTGGAAGACGATACGGTTTTCTTTTACAAATGTACCAATGTTTATAACAAAGCTTCGGAAGGAGCCATTCGCTGGGACGATCCCGATTTAAACATTGACTGGGGAATCGACAACCCTTTACTTTCGGATAAAGATAAAATTGCACCGCTGTTTGCCGATTTTAAATCTCCTTTTAAGTAATAATTGTAGCAGCCCGTTTAATAAAATGATTTTACCATCTTTATCAGCATAAAATTATGATATATACGCTGGGTGAAACATTAATGGACATTATTTTTGACAGCAACGGGCAGGTGTCGGCAACGCCCGGAGGTGCCATGCTTAATGTGTCGGTTTCACTGGCAAGAAAGAAAACAGCTGTAGGTTTAATTTCGGAACTGGGTGATGACGTAACAGGTTTCAAAATTAATAACTTCTTAAAGGAAAATGGTGTTGCCACGGAGTTTGTCTCGGTTTATCCTCAATCAAAAACTTCGCTGGCACTGGCTTTTTTGGATGAAAATGCAAAACCAACATACAGTTTCTACAAAACCTATCCCCCAAAACGATTTTTAAATACCAACATTGGCTTTACTGCAAACGACTATCTTTTATTTGGTTCGGTCTATTCGCTGGATGAGGCCATCAGACCCGATATTATTAAAATTGTTGAAGCAGCAAAGGGCAGGCAGGCTGTTGTTGTTTACGACCCCAACATTCGTCATGCACATCATTTGTCAAACCAAATTTTACGTAAAGCTGTTTATGAAAATATGGCCTTAGCCGATATTGTGAAAGGCTCTGACGAGGATTTTGCCAATATCTTCGGTGCCGGTAACCCCGCGTTTTGGAAAAATAAAATAAACGAAATTAATCCTGTCGCAACAGTTATCATTACTTTGGGACAAGCAGGTTCGATTATTTATTTTCAGGATAAAATAATCGAGCTTCCGGCGCCAATGGTTAAAGTAAAAAGTACAGTGGGAGCGGGCGATGCCTATAGCGCGGGACTGCTTTATAAAATTAGTCAGATAGAGAAATCAACCGAAAACATCACAACAGATGAGTGGCGTAAAATAATAAATGTGGCCACGCAATGGGCTGCTTCTGTATGTACCTCAAAAGAAAATTACATTAATCCCCACCACCTTGCCATGTTAAAGCTAAAGTAACTATTTTTGTGGCCATAAAATTCAGGGTTGAATCATTTCAATTTTTTTTCATGCGTAAATATGCTCCTTACATTGTCTCTTTTATGGTTGTAATCGGGGTCTTCCTGTGGGAGCTTTTTCAACCTCGCGAAAAAGTTTATCTGCCGGGAACCAATGTGCAGAATTATAAAATTGTACCGCTGCCCGTACCCGATACCTTGTCGTTTGCAGGAGAGCCTGTTCCGCTTGATATCTTTTATGTTAAAGAGGCGCTTGATAAAGAGCTTGCTGTTAACACCTATTGGCATTCGTCAACACTGCAATTAATTCGTAAATCAACGCGTTGGTTTCCATTGATTGATTCGGTGCTTACAGCCGACAGCATACCTGTCGATTTCAGGTATATTCCTTTAATCGAAAGCAATTTGTCCAATGTAAAGTCGCCGGCAGGGGCAGTGGGCTTTTGGCAGCTGATGAAAGGCACGGCAAGAGACTACGGCCTTGAAGTTAACAAAGAAGTTGATGAACGCTACAACGTTAAAAAGTCTGCCGAAGCTGCTTCGCGATATCTTAAAAAGAGTTACAATAAACTACACAGTTGGACTTTGGTTGCAGCTGCTTATAATGCAGGAATGAAACGCATTACATCGCTCATGGAAAAGCAAAAAGCCGATAACTTTTACGATTTACTGGTTCCTGACGAAACAAACAGGTACATTTATCGAATTCTCGCGGTAAAGCTTATCTTCAGCCATCCGCAGGATTATGGATTTTATCTGAATGATGAGGATTATTACGAACCATTACCCTATCATATTGTTGAAGTTGACGGCAAAGTTAAAAGTTGGGCTGATTTTGCTTTCGAGCATGGAATTACTTACCGGCTTTTAAAATATTACAACCCGTGGTTACGTAAAACTTATCTGAAAAACAGAAAGAAAAAAACATACAGGATTCGCATACCTGATGAACCCTACAATTTAACTTTTAAAAGGTTACAAAACGAACAAAGTGCAAATTGAAAGTAAAAAGCAACATAGAACAGCAGACCTTTAAATCTGAAGATGAATACCTTGAGGTTTTCGGTGCTCGTGTGCATAACCTCAAAAACATTGATGTTGTTATCCCACGCGATAAGTTTGTGGTTATTACGGGGCTTAGCGGCAGCGGTAAATCGTCGTTGGCGTTCGATACCATTTATGCCGAGGGACAGCGCCGGTATATGGAAACCTTTTCGGCTTATGCCCGCCAGTTTATTGGCAATATGGAACGCCCTGATGTTGATAAAATTAGCGGACTTAGTCCTGTTATTTCCATCGAACAAAAATCAGTAAACCGCAATCCCCGCTCCACGGTGGGTACCATTACCGAAATTTTTGATTTTTTCAGGTTGCTTTTTGCCCGGGCAGCCGATGCCTATTCGTACGCTTCGGGCGAAAAAATGGTTCAATATACCGAAGAGCAGATAATAAGCCTGATAACTAAGCAGTACGCCAACAAAAAAGTGGCCATATTGGCACCCCTGGTGAAGGGCAGAAAAGGCCATTACCGCGAACTTTTTGAACAGGTGAGGCAGCAGGGTTTTCTGCGCGTGAGGGTGGATTCTGAAATCAGGGAAATAGCCTTTGGCATGCAGCTCGACCGGTACAAAATTCACGATATTGAGGTGGTTGTTGATAGAATTGTTGTGAAGGAGGCCGACCACGACAGGCTGAAACGAACCATTCAAACAGCCATGAAATATGGAAAAGGAGCCTTAATGATTCTGGATGACGAATCCAACGAAATTCGTCATTTTAGCAGTAAACTCATGTGCCCGGTTACAGGCCTTTCGTATGAGCTACCCGAGCCGAATACCTTTTCGTTTAACTCTCCTTACGGAGCCTGCCAGCGTTGCAACGGACTGGGGCAGGTGCATGAAATTGATTTGAAAAAGGTGATGCCCAATCCGTCAGCCTCCATTAAAAGGGGAGGGCTTGCCCCTTTGGGCGAGTATAAAAAAAACTGGGTGTTTAGTCAAATTGAAGCCATCGGCTATAAATACGGCTTTACCATGGATACGCCGGTAAAAGATATTCCAAAGCAGGCAATGGATATGATTCTGTACGGTTCCAACGAAACCATCGTGGTTAAAAAGGAATATATGGGAATCACATCCTCCTACAACCTCAATTTTGAAGGAGTGGTGAATTACGTGTTGCAGCATCAAAAAAACGAAAACACTTCACAAACCTCAAAAAAATGGGCCGAAAGTTTTATGAACCTGAAAACCTGTCCCGATTGTAACGGACAACGCCTGAAAAAGGAATCATTACACTATAAAATCGGAGGGAAAAATATTGCCGATTTGGCAACAATGGATTTGGTAACACTTAAAGATTGGGTTGATAACGCCCATTTGGTAATGAGCGATAACCAGCTTACCATTGCCCGCGAAATATTGCGCGAAATAAGCACCCGTCTTTCGTTTTTATTAAATGTAGGTATTGATTACCTGCATCTTAACAGGCCTGCAAAAAGTCTTTCCGGCGGCGAAGCGCAACGAATCAGACTGGCCACACAAATAGGCTCTCAGCTTACAGGGGTGCTTTATATTTTAGATGAACCCTCCATCGGATTGCATCAGCGCGATAACCATAAGCTGATTCATGCTTTAAAAGATTTGCGGGATGTGGGAAACTCGGTTATTGTGGTTGAACACGATGAAGATACCATGCTGGCTGCCGATTTTGTGCTGGACGTGGGCCCCGGGGCAGGCCGCCATGGGGGTGAAATTGTAGCAGCAGGAACTCCTGATGAAATTTTGAAACAGGATACGGTTACCGCCGACTATCTGACCGGCAGAAAGTCCATTCCCATTCCTGCTGTGCGACGCGAAGGCAATGGGAAAAAGCTGGTTATTAAAGGAGCTTCAGGCAATAATTTAAAGAATGTTGATGTTGAATTTCCGCTTGGTAAGTTTATTTGCGTTACCGGCGTTTCGGGAAGTGGAAAATCAACACTGATTAACAATACCCTCTATCCTGTTTTAAACAAATATTTTTATCGTGCGGTAAAGGAACCGCTGCCATACAAGTCTGTTGAGGGACTTGAGTTTATTGATAAAGTTATTGAAATCGACCAGTCACCCATCGGACGAACACCCCGCTCGAACCCGGCTACCTATACCAAGGTTTTTGATGAAATAAGGAAACTTTTCGGACAGCTTCCCGAGGCAAAAATAAGGGGCTATAAACCGGGCCGCTTTTCGTTTAACGTTAAAGGTGGCCGTTGCGAAACATGTAAAGGTGCCGGTGTGCAGGTGATAGAAATGAATTTTTTGCCCGATGTGCATGTGCTGTGCAACGAGTGCCAGGGCAAAAGATACAACCGTGAAACCCTTGAAGTAAGATATCGTGGAAAATCGATTAACGATGTGCTGAATATGACCATTAACACGGCTGTTGACTTTTTTGAAAACATTCCGTCCATTGTGCAAAAAATAAAAACCATTCAGGATGTGGGGTTGGGCTATTTAACATTGGGACAGTCGTCAACAACGCTGTCGGGTGGCGAAGCGCAGCGGGTTAAGCTTGCTGCCGAACTCTCCAAAAAAGATACCGGAAAAACACTCTATATTTTGGATGAACCCACCACAGGCCTGCATTTTGAAGATGTGAAGGTTTTGCTTGGTGTGCTGAATAAACTGATTGGAAAAGGAAATACCGTTATCGTTATTGAACACAACATGGAGGTGATAAAGGTTGCCGACCATGTAATCGACCTTGGGCCCGAGGGCGGGCAAAGGGGAGGAGAGGTGGTGTGTGCAGGTACGCCGGAAGAAATATCTGATATTAAACGCAGCCACACAGCTTACTATTTAAAAAAGGTGTTGGAAAACACCAAATAGCTAACCAATTTTGTTGCTGGCTAATTCCTGTTTTGATGCGATAGCGGTTTTATCAAACCAAATAATACTTTACATTTTTTTATAGAACGTTACATCGAAGAAGAAAATGAATAGGTATTTTGTCCCGTTGGGGACAAAATATTTATAGAACATAATTTATCAACATCTAACAGTCCCGTTAGGGACGGAATTTGCCTGACGGCGAGGCAGGTATTAATACGAATGGTTAATACCTATATCTAATTGTAAATTCAATTTGTTTTTGCTGTTTAAATCCAGGTTTCATTGATTCAGCCTGCTTTTTCCTATTCTCATTCTCATATTGCCAGGGTTGTGTAATATATTCTAAATCGGAGATATCATCACAAAAAGAAATCATTTTGAGAAGAATATTTTGGAATTACTAACCAAATTTGAAATTGAATACAATGACGGATACGTACTAAATAACATATATTAATATTTCGTCCCTGACGGGACTTCTTGCCGCTTATGATATTTTTCTAGAAATATGCCGTCCCTACGGGACATCTATAT
>WGDP01000328.1 GCA_015493215.1 Bacteroidales bacterium
ATGCGGGTGGGTTCCCAAAACGGCGGGCCTGCGTATGGGTGAATGATAAAAGGCATACAGCTACGTGCAAAAGCGCTTGCGTTTCGGCTTCAAACATTTAGGTGGGGTTTTAGCGCGTAGGCGTTTGAATGCGACCCTTTTGCCGTAGATGTTGCCTTTTATCAGAGCGGGAGGAAGCATCGTTTTGGGTCGCCTTCTTTGGTTCGTTTCTTGGCGAGACAAGAAATGAACATAATAAAAGCTCTTGGGTGTCTCAATGCGGAAAACAGGAAATATTCTAAGGAAAGGGCAGGATGGTGCCGGGGAGATTTCTCCCGTTGGTCGAAATGACACCCTCTTTTGCTTTTGGGATACGGATGAAAGTCAAGCCCTCGGCCTTTAACGGGTAACAACACCAAGGGTTTGACTTATTATCAAAGTTCGCCCCTGTGTTCAAAAGCATACTTAATCAAAGCATGGGTTCCGTGGATGTTTAGCTTGTTGCAGATATTGAGCCGGTGTTTTTCAATGGTTTTAACACTCACATACAATTGTTTGGCAATCTCTTTGCTGGTTTTACTTTCCGAAATGAGTTTTAAAATATTTTTTTCAGCAGTGGTAAGCATGCTTATGTTGGCCTGTTCCTCTTGTTTTTTCTTGATGTTGTTTTCACGGTTCAGCAGGAATCCGGAAATAGCAGGACAGATGTAATGATGCCCGTCCAGAACCGATTGGATAGCAATTTTGATTTCTGCCACTGCATTTTCTTTTAGCACATAACCCATCACCCCCATATCGACTGCGCGGTTAAAAAGATGCTCATCTTTATACATGGTCAGAATGATGATTTTGGTATCCATCTTAAGCCTTTTGCATTCCTGAGCAGCATCCAGGCCGTTCAATACCGGCATGTCAATATCAAAAATCGCCACGTCAAAGATTTGTTCTTTCATAAACTCCAGAGCCAGTGCCCCGTTTTCGGCCTCGGCAACAAAAAAATCTCCGGGGGTTTCTTCCAACAGATCTTTTAACCCTTTTCTGAAAAGCGGATGATCATCAGCAATTATTATTTTCACCTTATTTTCCATATTTCACAGGAATTTTTATAAAAATATTTGTTCCTCTACCTGCAGAAGACCGGATGTCAAATTTACCATTTAATATCCTAACACGTTCTGCAATTCCCGACAATCCGAAGCCGAATTTACGGTCGAATAATTTTTCATCACTTTCGCCCATGCCAATGCCATCATCCTTAATGGTAATGACAAGAAAATTATCCTGTAAAAGCAGAGTAATGACTGCTTCATCGGCCTTTGAATGTTTTATGATGTTGTTTAGGCATTCCTGAACAATCCGGTAGATCTGTATTTCGCTCTTTTCCGGAAATAATTGGTCAATGCTGTCCGAATGAAAATGAAAAATAGTATTACTGGTTTTATCCATGTCTTCAATCATGGCTCCGATGGCTCGTGTCAATCCCAGCCGGTCAATCAGATAAGGCCGGAGGTTTCTGGAAATATGCCGAATTTCGTCAATGGTGTTTTGCGACTTTTCGGATATATTACTCAACAACTGATTTGCCTGCTCTTTATTTCTTCTCTGTAAGGCCAATGTGCTGAGATTTTTTATAATCAGCAGATCCTGCCCCACGGCATCGTGCAACTCTTTGGCAATGCGTGTTTGTTCAGCTTCCTGCGATTCCAATAACTGCTCGGTAAACTTCTCTTTTTGTCTTTTTTGTGCTTCAAGGTGATTAATCCGGCGGCGATAAAAGGCATAAAGCAAAAATATCAGGAACAGAACAAGCGCTATTTTGAAGACTGTGGTTCGCCAGAACGGGGGTACAATTTCAACCGGTATGGAAAGCTCATTTTGGCTCCACATACCATCGGAGTTGGTTCCCTTTACCTGAAAAGTATAAATTCCGGGATCAATATTTGTAAAAGTGGCCATGCGCTGGCTTGCATTGGTATAAATCCATTTGTCCTGAAAACCTTTCAGCCGGTAGGCATACTTGTTTTTCATGGGATTGGTGTAATCCAGCGAAGCAAACCGAAAAGCAAAAACATTGTCTTTATAATTTAATTTTATGGCACCCTCAGGGTTCAAAAATCGGGAAAGTACAACCGGCTTATTAAACAAAAGAAATTGAGTTATTACCACCCTTGGATTATAGGTGCTGTTCTTTAAATCTTCAGGAAAAAAAGAAGTTACCCCTTTTATGCCTCCGAAAAACAGTTTGCCGTTACTTGTTTCAAGGTAGGCACCTGTATTAAATTCATTGCTTTGAAGCCCGTCATTGAAATCATAGTTTTTAAACGATAACTTTTGTGGGTTAAACTTCGACAACCCTTTGTTGGTACTCAGCCAAAGGTTTCCCCGGCCATCTTCCAGAATACCGTAAACCACATCGTTGGGGAGGCCGCTTTGCGTAGTAAGCCGGATAAACTTATTGGTATTTGAGTCAAATTTATTCAAGCCACCACCGTTTGTCCCAATCCACATATTCCCCATTTTATCTTTTGTAATGCATTTTATGCTGTTGCTGCTGATACAATTGGTATCGCCGGGAGTATATAGATACCGTTTTATTTTACCGGAAAAGGGATTAAAGAGCGAAAGGCCTGAAGCGCTTGTTCCAATCCAGATTCCTTTCGGAAAATCAATAAACATTGCAGTAATGGCAGCAGGTAAAAACCCTTTTTTTTCATCAAAATAAAAATAATGTTTGTATTTTCCTGATGACAAAACATATTCATCCAACCCTTTGTTGGTTGCCAGCCACAAATTGCCTGCTTTGTCATACTTCATATTATAAACTAACTTTCCATAAAAGGAAGCATCACTAATGGTATCCGAGCCATAAATTCTTTTATAGGTGTTATTTAGCGTATTGTAAGCAATTATCCCCGATGACTTATCGCTCATCCACAACACATTTTTCTCATGCGGAGACTTGGCTATAGTAAAAACTGCAAAGCTCGGAAGAGTGATTTCTTTTCCGTTGGTCTTATTTACAAACTTTGCCTTCGTTACTATGCCCGTTTTACTATTTAGTTTATCCAGTCCTCCGTATCCGCCAATCCAGCTATTTTTGTTTTCATCCTCATAAAAGGTAGTAACGCTGGCAAAACTTAATTTTTTTTTGTTTTTGGAGGTAAAAAGATAATTTTCAAATTGCAATTCCTTAAAGTTTTTTTTCACAATGCCGAAGCCGTTGGTGCCAATCCACATATTTCCTGAAACATCTTTTAACAAACTAATGATGCGACCCGAATGCGTACCGGTAAAAAGAGGACTTATATCTTCAAATACCGATACCGAATCTTTATTAAGGTCATATTCAAACAACAAACCGGGATTAATAAAGTTGGAGAAAAACAACTTCCCTTTCACGGCCATCAGGGATTTGATAACCAGGAAATCCTTTTTCCTTCCCGGAAGTTTTATTAACGAACGGGTCTCATCATTGTAGTAATAAATCCCATCCAGCGTACCGGCAAACACCTCTCCGTTTTCATTAACTGCTATAGTAGTAATTACCGGATATTCAGAGGGTTCTTCAGATTTAATTTTTGACAGTTGTTTTTTCTCATAATCAAACCTGTAAAGTCCGTCATTCAAAATTCCTATCCAAATGTTTCCCCTGTTGTCGCAGGCAATGGTCCTTACATTATTGATATCTTCTTTATCAGGATAAAATTGTTCAGGAAAAAACCGTTCGTTAACCCCTGTCTTTATGTTAAAACGATTAAACCCATGGGTAGTCGAAATCCACAAAACCGTATCACTCTCGTTTTGTTCAAGCGCCAGACCCGTAATTGTATTACTTGATAAAGTAGCAGAATCATTGGGGATAGAGCTGTAAACCGTAAAACGTTTTGTAACCGGATTAAACTTATTAAGACCACCGCCAAAAGTTCCAATCCAAAGGTTTCCGGATTTATCCTCAGTAATTGCCCGTACATTATTATTGCTTAAACTCCGGTTGTTCCCTGGCTGATGGCGAAACACTTCAAATTCATACCCGTCGTATTTATTGAGTCCGTCTTTGGTGCCAAACCATATATATCCCATCTGATCCTGATAAATGCAATAAATTAAATTCTGTGACAATCCGTCTTCAATCGTAAGTATCTGATTATGTTTAAGCCCCTGTGACAACAAAGCAACAGGAAATATAATAATCAGCAGAAACGTTACAAATTGTTTCATTTTTTGTTGATCGGCATAAAACGTAGTTAATAATTGTGCAATTTAGTAATTATTTTCAATAATATAATACTGAACTTGTTAACCTAATGATAATGAGTGTAAAATATTGTAAACCAGAAAATGAATTCCACATTCCCCTCCTTGGAGGAGCCAGGGGAGGGTCTGTGAGAAAATATATTTACTTTTCTGATTTGCAATATTTTACCAATAGTTCAAATAAAAGACTTTAAACAAGTCCGTATCAAAAGTGCTGAAAACAGGAGGCCAAAACTCACTTAAAAAAGGCTGTTTAGAAATAAACAGCCTTTTTTCTTTCTATTTTTACACCATGAAACAGTTGTACATAGCTCGTCATGCCAAGTCATCGTGGGATGATTTTACCATTCCCGACCACGAAAGGCCTATTTTGGAAAAGGGAAAAGTTAAAACCTTAAAAGTGGCTGCTGCCCTTAAACAAAAAGGAGTGCTGCCCGATTTAATTATCAGCAGTACAGCCACACGTGCCAGACAAACAGCACTTTTGCTGGCTGCTGAGCTGGGCTATCCCGAAGAAAAAATTATTTTTGAAAAACGCATCTACCATGCCGATGCCGATGATATTTTTGATGAGCTTTTCGGACTGGATAACGCCATTTCGTCGGTAATGATTGTAGGCCACAACCCCACCCTTACTGATTTGGCCAATTATTTTTCAAAAACCATGATTGATAACCTGCCCACCTCCGCAGTGGCTTCCGTTACCTTTAAAACGGACAAATGGGAAAAAACCGGCTCATCAAAGTTTAAACTTAATTTTATTATGCGGCCGGGTGAGTTGTAAAGACCCTTTCCCCGATAACCACAAATTCGTTACTTTTGAAGCAAAAATACAACTTACAATGACACCTGTACACAAACATATCAACCGCGAACTTTCATGGCTTCAGTTTAACGAGCGTGTGCTGCAGGAGGCCATGGATACTTCGGTGCCTATTATTGAACGACTTAGGTTTCTGGGAATTTTTTCCAACAACCGCGACGAGTTTTTCCGGGTTCGGGTGGCTTCCATCCGCCGTATGATGCAGGTGGTTCCCGGAAAGGAGGAAAAACTGGGTTTCAGCCCCCGAAAACTACTGAAAGAAATTACCCGTACCGTTGAACAACAGGAGGTGTTGTTTACCAATACCTTTAGAAATGTGATGTCCGACCTTGAAAAGGAAAACATCTATTTCAGAAACGAAACCCAGCTGTCGCCTTTGCAGGAAACCTTTGTGCAGCAATACTTTCAGGAAAAAGTGCGTCCGTTGCTGTTCCCCATTATTCTTAATAACCTCAGCAACCCCGATGCCCTTCGCGATAACTCCATCTACCTCGCACTGTGGCTTAGAGACAGCAGTGAAAAGGTGAACGAAGATTTTGCCCTCGTGCGGGTTCCGTCCGATATTATTTCGCGCTTTTTGTTGCTTCCGTGCAAGGAAAATAAAAAGCACCAGTACATTATTATGCTCGACGATGTAATAAGGTTTGCCATGGGCGATATTTTTAAACCATTCGGGTTTGATACTTTTGATGCTTACACCATTAAGTTTACGCGCGATGCCGAGCTTGACATCGACAACGATATTAAAAAAAGCTTTATCGAACTCATGGAAGAGAGCCTTAAAAAACGGAAAAAAGGGGTGCCGGTAAGGTTTGTTTACGACAACGAAATTCCACCCCATCTGTTAAAGAAGCTCCTAAAAAAACTACGTATCTCCGATGGCGACAATTTACGTGGAGGTGGCAGATACCATAATTTTAAAGATTTCATGGATATGCCCAATCCGGGTTCCCCAAATCTGGTATATCCAAAGCTAAAACCCATTCCGCATCCCGATTTTTCGCGCGATGCCAGTCTTTTTAAAGCCATCAAACGCAACGATATCTTATTGCATTATCCCTATCACTCGTTTCAGTACATTGTGGATTTGTTACGCGAAGCCTCCATCGACCCCAAGGTAAAATCAATTAAAATGACCTTTTACCGTGCGGCACACCATTCAAACGTAATCAACTCGCTTATTAATGCTGCCCGAAACGGAAAAAGCGTTACCGTTTACCTCGAAATAAAAGCCCGGTTCGATGAGGCCAACAACATCTATTGGGCCGAAAAACTCAGAGAGGAGGGGGTGAATGTTATTAAAACCCTGCCCGGATTTAAAGTGCATGCCAAGCTGATATTGATACGGCGGGTTGAACAGGGTAAAAATCAGTATTACACCAACATAAGCACCGGCAATTTTAATGAGAGCACGGCAAAATTTTATACCGACAGCAGCCTGTTAACCTATAACCGCGAGATAGGAAAAGAGGTGAAGGAATTTTTTCAGCTGATTGAATCGCCTTTTAATCCACCTAAGTTTAAACACCTGATTATTGCCCCGGTACAGATGCGCAACTTTTTTATGAAAGCCCTTTCAACGGAGATAAAAAATGCCAAAGCGGGCAAAGAGGCATGGGCAATTATAAAGCTTAACAACCTTGTTGATGAAAAGATGGTTAGAAAGCTGTCGCAGGCTTCCAATGCAGGAGTAAAAATCAAACTTATCATCAGGGGTATTTGCGTGTTGATTCCCGGTATTAAGGGGTTTAGCGAAAATATTTCGGTTATTAGTATCATTGACGTTTTTTTGGAGCATCCCCGTATTTTTGTTTTTGCCAACGGTGGCAATCCCACCTACTATCTTTCGTCAGCCGACTGGATGATTCGTAACTTCGATCACCGTTTTGAAGTGGCCACGCCGGTTTACGACAACAAGCTGAAACAAGAGCTGTACGACATACTGCAAATTCAGCTGAACGATAATGTTAAAGCCCGGCTTGTAAATTCCAATCCGCCCAACCGGTATAAAGAAACCGGCAGTAAACAAAAAATAAGGTCGCAAATGGCCACCTACGATTATCTAAAACAAAAAAGCCTTGGAGCGTAAAAAGCTTAAAAAAGCACTGTTTAAAACCGGTAAACGGTGGAATTGTAAGGGTATAAATTTGAAAGGGTTTAGGGGCTGACCTTTTGGGTCGAGGCCGGCCAATGCGTGGGCGACCCAAAAGGTCGGGGGGAGAGGGTTAGTAAACATAATTTGAACATAACATGTTGTAGCTTGTCTTTTTCGCAAAATGCTGTTGGCGTGTTTTTTCAACCTTTCAGGACTCCACCTGCAAGTCTTCTTTGGCCTGAAAGAGCGCAGGGTAAGAGCCTGAAGTGCTAATCCAACTCAATTATGTTATTTTTCAAAGCAAACTTTACCAAATCAACCGTGGTTTTCAGGTTGATTTTTTTCATAATGTTGTTTTTATGCGTTTCAACGGTTCGGATGGAAATAAAAAGTTTATCCGCTATTTCACGGTTGGACAATCCTTCGCCAAAGTTTTTTAAAACCTCAAGTTCGCGTGGCGAAAGCTCCTGTTGCCTTTGTTGCTTCTCGGCTGTATCGTTGCCCTTTTGATCCAGATAGTTATTAAGCAAAATGTTGGTGATGGTTTTGGCATAAAACTCATAACCGTTTCGAAGCGTGTAAATGGCTTCTAATATTTCAGAGCGGTTTGTGTCGCTGCTCAAATGTCCTTTTGCTCCGGCTTTTATCAGTTTTAATATAAACTTTTCGTTGTTGTAAAGCGAGAGTACCAACACTTTAACTTTTGGGAACAACCCTGTAAGTTTTTTAATGTTATCAATGTTTGCCATGTCGGGGCTGTGGAAAATAGCCAACACCACATGCACCGGTTCAAACCGTATGGTTTTTGTTAAGTCGTCGAATGTTTGATGACAACCCGAAATTTCAATTTCATCGGCACCGTTCAGCAAAGCCGAAACAGCATCGCAAATAACAGGGTGTTTTTCAACCAGGGCAACTTTAATCATATTTATTAATTGGTTTTATGCTGCGAAAATACAATAATTAAATTAATTTTGTAATACCGCAAAAAAGACTTCTTTATGGGCAAGATCAAAAAATTATCCTATTTAAACCTGCTTGAAATAATCAGCAAAATCAACGATATTGTTAAACAAAACAAAAATATCGATTTAACATTTACTGAAATTGCTGAAGCAGCCAATCATTACAGAACGGAAAATCAGGCCATATTTCTTCGGTTTATTTACAACAATAAAGAGTATAAAACCCCCGGTTTTAAGCATACATCTTTTTGCAGAGAACGCTTTTTTGAAACACTTACAGGCAACAAAGGGTATGTTCAGGTTTGCCGGAGTGTACCCACTGCCAACGATAAAAATGTTGTAAACGATCAGGAGTATTTTGTTAATTCGCTTACTAATTTAATAGTGAGGCACCTAAATACTTACGAAGCACGTGATGAAGATAGTGAAGGTATTGGCAGCTATCAGACAAATGATAGTAAACCTGAAATATTAAGCAGTGCTTTTTTGCAAAAATTCCTTAATAAGGACACCTTTAGCCGCGATATTTATCACGATTTGATGCCCTTTAAAGTAAAAGAGATATTGTTGATTTCCAGTCTGTACGATGCCTATTCCATTGAGCGCGAAGGACGCTTTACCGAGCATATGCTGGGGCAGTACGGGCAGTTAAACCTCACCTCATTTCCGCGAATTACGGGTGCAGCAACCATTAGTCAGGCTTTTACACTCCTTAAGCAAAAGCATTTCGATTTAATAATTTATATGGTTGGGGTTGACAAGCAAACGCCCATGGTAGTTAGCGAGCAAATTAAAAACAAATATCCCTACATCCCTATTTATCTGTTGCTTAACAATAACAGCGATGTGGGATACTTTAACCGGCAGGCTCAAAAGCTCAGCTTTATCGATCGGGTATTTGCCTGGAATGGCGATTCCAATATTTTCTTTTCAATGATTAAGCTGTTGGAGGATAAAATTAATGTTAAAAACGATACACACCTTGCACAGGTCAGGGTACTGCTTTTGGTTGAAGATTCTTCGGTTTACTATTCGCGATATCTTTCGTTTTTGTATAAGGTGTTGATGGAGCAAACCAAGCAAATAATTGAAGATATCAGTGCCGATGAGCTTTACAAAGTACTTAGGATGCGAGCCAGACCTAAAATATTGTTGGCTTCTACTTACGAAGAAGCAACCGATATCATTAATAGATACAAAAACTACATGCTCTGTTTGATTACCGATGTTAAGTACGAAAAGAGAGGGGTGGTGGACGAAAATGCCGGGGTAAAGTTGCTGAAATATACCCGGAGTGTGCTTAAAAATTTGCCCGTGATTATTCAGTCGTCTGATATTACTTACGAAAAAATTGCCAAAGCCAACAATTCACTTTTTATTTACAAGAACTCCGAAACCCTTTATGAGGAATTTCGTCAATTTATTACAAACTATCTTGGTTTTGGCGATTTTGTGTTTAAAGATTCAAACGGAAACGAAATTGCACGGGCTACAAACATGCGTCAGTTTGAAAATCAGCTTAAACGTATTCCTGAAGATTCGTTGTTGTTTCATTCCAGCCGCGATCATTTTTCGATGTGGCTGATGGCGAGAGGAGAAATAAGAGCCGCAAGAATAATTAATCCGAAAAAAGTTTCTGACTTTAGCAGCCCTGAAGAGTTGCGGACCGCCCTTTTAAGTATGATTAAGGAACATAGAAATGAGAAGGAAAAAGGCAATATTATTCCCTTTGATGAGGGGGTAGATGTTTCCGAAAACAATATTTTTACCCTTGCTGACGGTTCGTTGGGCGGCAAAGGCCGTGGGCTGGCATTTATTAATGCACTTATTCATAATTACGAATTTAACAAACACATTCCAGACATAAAAATTCGTACCCCGATTACTTTTATTATCGGCACCTACGAGTTTGAAACATTTATTAAAAATAACAAACTGTTAAAACCGGCCATTGAGGAGGCGGATTTTGCCAATGTTCAAAAAGCCTTTCTGGAAAAAAAGTTAAGTACCGAAACCATAAAAAAAATTAGCCTTTTACTGGATATTATAAAAAAACCTATTGCCGTTCGTTCTTCCGGTTTGTATGAAGATTCGCTAACGCAGCCCTTTGCCGGCATTTTTGAAACATACCTGCTTCCCAACAATCATCCAAACAAAAACAAGCGGTTAAAACAGGTGTGCGATGCGGTTAAAATGGTTTATGCTTCGGTATATTCAAATATGGCCAAAGGATATGTAAGAGCGGTAAACTATAAAATTGAAGACGAAAAAATGGCGGTTATCATTCAGGAGGTGGTGGGCAATGAGTTTGAAGGACTTTACTATCCCCATGTCAGTGGTGTGGCGCAATCGTATAACTTTTACCCTTTTGCCCATATGAAACCCGAAGAAGGATATGCTGTTGCAGCTGTTGGCCTTGGTAAATATGTGGTTGAAGGTAACAAGGCATTTCGGTTTTCACCCAAATATCCGGCCATCGAAATTAATTCGCCAAAGGATCAGTTCCGTAATTCACAAGTCAAATTTTTTGCAGTTGATTTACGAAAAAAGGACATAAACATTCTCGAAGGTGAAATGGCAGGCCTTGCTTATGAAGACATCAGCGTAGCCGAAAAACATGGCACCATTAAACACTGTGTTTCGGTATATAACCCTGATAACAACATGATTTATCCCGGAACAAGCAAAGTGGGGCCTCGCATAGTTAACTTTGCCAACATTTTAAAATACAACTACATACCGTTGGCAAAAACCCTGGAAGTTACCATGGAACTTGGTAAAGAAGCCATGGGTACTGCCGTCGAAATTGAATATGCCGTTGATCTTACAAAAGACAAAGATGGCCTGGCATCCTTTTTTATACTTCAAATTAAACCGTTAATCGATAGTAGTCAGGACTGTAATGTTGACTTAAATATGATTGACGATGAAAAAGTGGTTTTGTTGTCAAAACAGGGAATGGGCAATGGTGTTATAAAAGGTATTAGCGACATCATTTATATCGATCCGAACGATTTTGACAAGAGCGCTACCGAAGAGATGGCTGAGGAGATTGAAGCGTTTAATGAAAAAATGATTGAAGAAAAACGAAATTATGTTTTAATTGGCCCGGGCAGATGGGGTACCCGCGATAAATGGATTGGTATTCCGGTAAAATGGCATCAGATTTCAAATGCCAAGGTTATTGTTGAAACCAGCTTTCACAACTATCCGTTGGATGCTTCGCTCGGCTCTCATTTTTTTCATAATGTTACCAGCATGAATATTGGATACTTTACCGTTCAGTCGGAAAAGGGAACCGAAATAATAAATTATCAAAAATTACGACAAAAAAAGGTGGTGGGCAAAGGCCGTTATTTTACCCATGTGCGCTTTGAAGAGCCGCTTCAAATAAGAATGGACGGGCGTAAAAGAATTTATGTTATCCACGAAACGCTGGATGAAGTTTAATATTGAAGTTTTTTAATGCAGAAATCTTTTCATTTTGATAAGACGATGGAAATCAGAAAATAAATTCAAGATGTACTTTAAACCTTAACCTCTATTTCTTTGCCGAAAAAGAGGTAAACTCATCGTATCCGATAAGCCGGTCGTAATTGGGAACAATGTTGCGGTAGTAAACATACACTTTGTATAGGTTTTTGGTTTCCCAAAAATCGCCTTCCAACGCTGTTACATCGGCAACCTTTTGGCCATGGGGAAGTACAACATATTTGTAATTGTAATAGCCCTGTTTTAAAAACAGGGTTTTGGTGTACATTCTTCGGTTTTTATCGTAATTCATCTTGCTGCCGGGGTTAAGCATCCAGTTGGTAAGCTCGCCTATTATATACACATCAGCATCAAAAAAACGTGGAGCTTTCAGTGAAAAATCCACGCGGGCATACTCACCTTCAATGTTTGTTTGCTGGTCGTTTCGTGCTTTTATGAACCGCATCCCGTGAATATCGGTATAGGTTTCATATTGCTTTTTGGCTCTTGAAAAATCAGTATGAAGAATCACTTCGTAGCCGTTGTCCTCGCTAATAATACGCCTTATATTGGGTGCCTGATAATAAAAACTTTTCATATCAAAATACCTGAACTGATTACCCCCGTCAAACACAATCCCATCGGGATAATTGTACTCAAGCCGATTGGACATAAAGGTAGTGGGAGCCAAATTTCGTTTCATATTATCCCACCTGCCGTTTTGCCTGATAAAAACCCTGACACGCTCATCGGCCTGTGTGTTAAACAAATCCGGAATGCGAACCGTTAAGTCAATTTGCTGTTTGTGCTGCGTATATTCCAGTTCTTTAGGGTAATACGGAATATCTGTTGCAATGGTTGCAAGGTTTTCGTACACAAAAAACCGTTTGGTAAAAATTACATTTTCATCATCATCATTATCTAAATAAACCTTTAAAATATAATTACCCGAAAGCTTTATGTGCATGTCTCCCGAAGGAATTACCGCTTGATAATGAATATAGGATGGGATGGCATTTAACGAAAAATCGTAGTTTGTGATGTCGCCTTCGGTAAAACCCTCAATGTAATCCATCTGCTGCAAGTCGGAGGTTTGCCAGTTCCGGTCGCAATGAATAATCGTATATCTAAAAGTATAGCTTTCAGTGCTTAAATCGTCAAATTCCAATTGAAGTTTTTCTCCCTTGTTTAACTCAATAACCGGATCGGTTAACTGATCGCCCAATTGGTACAACAAAACCGTTTGTATGTTGTTGTCGTAAACCAAATCTTCATTTTTTATGGCCTGCGATTGTGCTGTAGATGACAATATTGTTAAAAAGAAAGACAGAAATAAAAGACTTATTCTTGTTTTAAACATAGACAAAAAATTGTAATTCATTTTTACTTGAAAGTTTGCTTGAAAGGCAGTTATCTTTGTTAAGATTACTAAATTGTTACCTGCAATTTAATGTTTGCATTACAAAGAACGTAAAAATTTAAATCAATATTGCTTTTTTCCACAAAACAAATTGTATGCTTTGTTCCCGTCCCGTTCTTGAGCAATACGATAGCTATCAGACTCCTCCTCCGTTCCCGCGCGAATACCTTCGCGTGGGTAGTTCTTTTCAATCTTTCGGGTCTTCCTTACACATTTTTGCCTTAACCGAAAAGATTGACCAATCAGCTTTACTACAGAATAGAAAGTTACGAGCGAAGCGAAGCCCGCCCGGATGAACATCCCTGCCCGTCCGGTCAGGCGGGCGTTCGGACGGGCAATCTTTAAAAATAACCCTGCTTTTTCTGCCATGCTTTTACATTCCTATTAACTGATTTATAATACCTTATATATTTTTCTTATTAAGAATTAAAATAAATTGCTTAATCGTTAATAAAAAACCGAAATATCTATAAATGTAGTTTTAACAATATTTTAAATTCGCCCCTTAAAATTTAATTATCTATATATATTGCTATATGAATGGTGAATCATTAGTACTTTTTTTTATTCTCGCATTGGTGTTGGTAGGTGGCGCTATTGTTTTTTCTTCAATACTGTCGCCACGCTCTGCCAGTAAAGGCAAATTTGAGCCTTACGAATGCGGAATTCCCACCGAGGGGCCAACCTGGATTCAGTTCAGCGTTGGGTATTACCTGTTTGCAATCATCTATTTGGTGTTTGATGTGGAAACGGTTTTTTTGTTTCCCTGGGCGGTGGCCATGAAATCGATAGGCCTTAGAGCCTTTATCGAAATTATTGTCTTTTTGGTAATCTTGGGTTTAGGCCTGTTGTATGCATGGAAGAAAGGAGCGTTGAAATGGGTGTAAAAATCAAATCGATGAAAAATGAGGACTTTAAGGACAACCAAACCCTTGAAGACCTGAAAGAGCTGGGCGACAGCGTCTTTTTAACAACCGTAAAGGACTTGCTTAAGTGGGGGCGTTCCAATTCAATATGGCCGCTCACCTTTGCCACCAGCTGCTGCGGTATTGAAATGATGGCTGCCGGTGCTCCGCGTTTCGACTTTGCCCGTTTTGGCGTGGAGGTTTACCGTGCCACCCCGCGGCAGGCCGATGTTATTGTGGTTGCCGGTACCATTGTGCGAAAAATGGTGCCCGTGTTAAAACGGCTTTACGATCAAATGGCTGAACCCAAATATGTGATTGCCATGGGCGCCTGTGCCGTTTCGGGGGGGCCGTTTATGTACAACACCTATTCGGTGGTTCGTGGGGTCGATCATGTTATTCCGGTTGATGTTTACATTCCGGGGTGCCCTCCGCGTCCCGAAGCACTGCTGTACGGCATTATGCAGCTACAGCGTAAAATAAAAGCCGAAGCCCCCGCCCTTAGAACATCGGAAAAGAATAACAAGAAATAACGCCGGCATTATGGAAAAAAATATGGATTTAACAGCGCTATTGGCCAAAATTGCCCCTCAGGGAGAGGTGGTTCAGGGCAATCAGTTTCCCGAGTTGACAGTATCGGCAGAACAGCTTTTTGAAACTGCCGAAAAGTTAAAAAACTGCAAAGAGATGCCTTTCGACTTCCTGTTGGATTTAACGGCCGTTGATTTTGAAACCAAATTCACGGTGGTTTATCATCTTGAATCAACCAAAACACACGATGTTGTGGTTCTCCGTACCGATTTGCCCGATCGCAATCATGCCGAGGTGGAAACCGTTTCGGGTTTATGGCCTGCCGCCGAGTTTATGGAGCGTGAAGTGTTCGACCTGTTCGGCATCCGCTTTAAAAACCATCACGACCTGCGCAGGCTCTTTATGGAAGATGATTACGGCCATCCGCTGCGTAAGGATTTTAAAGATGATATTAACCTAATTGAATATCCCAACTAAGATGAGCAAGGACGTAGTTACCAATATAATATTAAGAGATGATGAGGATTATATCATCAACATGGGGCCGCAGCACCCTTCCACACACGGTGTGTTGCGCCTTGAGGTGTGCCTCAACGGCGAAACCGTAAAATATGTTGTTCCTCACATCGGGTACATTCACCGCGGCATCGAAAAGATGTGTGAATACGATACCTACAAACAAATTATCCACCTTACCGACCGTATGGATTACCTGTCGGCGCACATGAACAACGAAGCTGTTTCGCTGCTTGTCGAAAATGCCCTCGGCATTGAAGTGCCCGAAAGAGTTAAATACATCAGAGCTGCCCTGAACGAGTTGAATCGTATTGCCTCGCACCATTTGTGGTGGAGTGCTTTCGGAATGGACCTCGGCGCACTGACCACCTTTTTTTACGGGCTGCGCGACAGAGAAAAAATTCTGGATATTTTTGATGAATCTTTTGGCTCTCGCCTGTTGCATAGCTTTGTTACTCCCGGTGGCCTGATGCACGATGTTCATCCCAACTTCAGGAAAAATATTATGGAGTTTGTTAAGTATTTCAGAAAAAAACTTCCGGAATACAAAAAACTGCTTACCGACAACATAATCTTTCAAAACCGAACCAAAGGCATTGGTGTAATGACCAAAGAAACTGCCATAGCCTTTGGCGTTACCGGCCCTTCAGGAAGAGGTTCGGGCTTTTCGTGCGATGTGCGTAAAATTGCCCCCTACGGCATTTACGATCAGCTGGAATTTAACGAAGTACTTTACACCAATGGCGACTCTTTCGACCGCTACATGGTGCGCATGGACGAAATGGTTGAGTCGATGAATCTGCTGGAGCAAATAGTAGATAAAATGCCCGAAGGCACCGAGTTTACCGCCAAAATGAAACCCATTGTCAAGTTGCCCGAAGGCGAATATTTCCAACGGGTAGAAACCGCCCGTGGCGAACTGGATGTGTTTGTGGTTAGCGATGGCAAAAAACATCCTTACCGTATGCGTTTCCGCTCGCCAAATTTCAGCAACATGTTTACACTGAATATTTTAGGCCGTGGCCTTAAAATCGCCGATCTGGTGGCCATCAGCGGCTCGCTTGATCTGGTTATTCCCGATATTGACAGATAAAAATTGATATTATGATATTAGAAATCTACAGTTTTTCATCCTTAACAGAAGCAATCGACACTGCCTTGAACAACAGCATGGCACCTTGGCTGGCTACCTTAACGGAGTTGGTTATCATAGGCATTGTTTTTCTCAGCTTTTATGCTTTGCTGGGTCTGTTTCTCGTTTATCTCGAACGTAAGGTTTGCGCCGTAATGCAAAACCGTATCGGCCCCAACAGGGTGGGAAAATGGGGACTGCTGCAAACCATTGCTGACCTTATCAAACTTTTGATGAAGGAGCTTATCCCCATTAAAAATGCCGACCAGTTTTTATTTAATCTGGCACCTTATATTGTTATTGCCGCTTCGTTTATGGCCATGGCGGCGCTTCCGTTTGCCAAAGGCCTTCAGGCCATCGACCTGAATGTGGGCCTTTTTTACATCATGGCCGTATCATCGCTGGGCGTAGTAGGAATATTAATAGCCGGATGGTCCAGTAACAGCAAATATTCGCTGGTAGGAGCCATGCGTAGTGGTGCTCAAATTATCAGCTACGAGTTGTCGGTAGGACTGTCGTTGCTCTCCATTGTTATTTTTACGGGCAGCCTTCAACTTTCCGACATTGTTGCCAGCCAGGCCGACGGATGGTGGATTTTTAAAGGACATATTCCCGCTTTTTTCGCTTTTGTTATTTACCTTGTGGCCGGTACTGCCGAAATTAACCGCGGGCCTTTCGACCTTGCAGAAGCCGAATCGGAGCTTACGGCAGGGTTCCATACGGAATATTCAGGTATCAAGTTTGCCTTTTTCTTTTTGGCCGAATACATCAACATGTTTATTGTAGCTGCTGTTGCTGCCACCGTATTTTTTGGCGGATGGATGCCGCTCCACATTGGTAACTGGCAGGGCTTTAATGCGGTAATGGATTACATACCATCTATTATCTGGTTTTTTGGAAAAACCTTCTTTATCATCTATTTGATTATGTGGTTTAAATGGACTTTTCCCCGTTTGCGCATCGACCAACTGCTTACGCTGGAATGGAAATACCTGTTGCCACTCAACCTTATTAATACGGTTATCATTGCGTTTATTGTTTTAATGGGTTGGTACTTCTAACGGAAAATCAAGTAAAATGAATAGTATAGTAAAATATTTTTCTGAAATTTTTGGAGGGGTTCGCTCACTACTCACGGGTATGAGCGTTACCGGCAAATATTTCATCAGCCCGGGGGAAATTGTTACGGAACAATACCCCGAAAACCGGGCTACCCTTAAAATGACCGATCGTTTTAAAGGAGAGGTTACCATGCCTCACGACGAAAACAATCAGCATCAATGTACCGGCTGTGGTATTTGTGAAGTGAACTGCCCCAACGGTGCCATCGAAATTATTACCAAAAAGGTGCCCAACGAAAGCGGTAAACTTGTCAGAGCCATCGATAAGCACATCTATCACCTGTCGATGTGTACATTTTGCGAACTCTGCATCAAAACATGCCCCTCGGATGCCATTACCTGGGGACACGATTTTGAACATGCCGTTTTCGACCGTACCAAACTGACCAAGGTGCTTAACAAACCGGGGTCGTCACTTAAAAAGAAGGAGGCAAAATCATGACGATAAATGTTATTATGTTCTATCTGTTGTCAACGGTAATCCTTGTTTTTTCCGTTATGACCATTACCACGCCCAAGGTGTTACGCTCGGCGGTTTATCTGTTGTTTGTGCTAATTGCCACCGCAGGGCTTTACTTTTTGCTGAATTATGAATTTTTAGCTGCTGTACAAATAACCTTGTATGCGGGGGGTATTGTGGTGCTTATTATTTTCAGTATTCTGCTTACAAGCCACATCAGCCATAAGCTTGCCCGGCCGGCACCATGGAAACTGTGGTCGGCGGCAATCAGTTTAATTGTTGGCATTCCGCTGGTGCTGTGGATTATTTTGAACCATACTTTTCAGCAAAGTGCCAACGAAGTACCTGTTGACATGAAGCTCATTGGTACTCAACTACTCGGAACCGGTAAAAACGGCTATGTGTTACCCTTCGAGCTAATCAGTATTTTGCTGCTGGCCTCCATGATTGTTGCCATTGTTATTGCAAAAAAAGATAAAGAAGATAAACAACATAATTAAAGTATTATGATTCAAGGAATATCAATCTATCATTTTCTAATTGTAAGCAGCCTGATGTTTTTTATTGGGATTGCAGGATTTATTATACGTCAAAACCTGATTACCATTTTGTTGTCCATCGAGCTTATACTCAATTCGGTGGCCATTAACTTTTTGGTGTTCAACAGGTATTTATATCCCGACCAGTTGCAGGGGCATTTTTTCTCGCTGTTTATAATAGGAGTGGCTGCGGCGGAAGCATCGGTGGCCATAGCACTGATTATTAATATCTATCGACGAATTCATGGTATTAACACCGATGATGTAAACGAAATGAAACATTAAAAAAACATAGCGATGGCTGATTATTCATATACACTGTTAATAATTCTGATTCCGTTTTTTGTGTTCCTTTTGTTGGGACTTTTCGGAAACAGGTGGAAGCCCATGGTTTCGGGCTGGATTGGAACTACCGGACTGGGGGTTGCTTTTATCCTTTCGCTGATAACTGCGTACCAATATTTCTTTGCCGGTGCCGGCGAAGCTTATAGCAAAATTGTTCCTTACGATTTTGTGTGGCTTTCGTTTACCGACACCCTTCAAATTCACATGGGCATTTTGTTGGATCCCATATCGGTAATGATGTTGGTGGTGGTAACTACCATTTCTCTCATGTCGCACTGGTTCAGTCTTGGCTATATGAAAGGGGAAGTGGGTTTTGAGCGTTACTACTCGTTTTTGTCGCTGTTTACCTTTTCCATGCTTGGGCTGGTAGTAGCTCCCGACCTGTTTCAAATGTTTATTTTTTATGAGTTGGTGGGCGCATCATCGTTTCTGCTTATCGGGTTTTATTATCAAAAACCCTCGGCGGTGGCTGCGGCCAAAAAAGCTTTTATTGTTACCCGCTTTGCCGATTTCGGGTTTTTAGTGGGTATTTTAATTTTGGCCTATTTTACCAATACGTACGACTTTGCTACCCTCACCAAACCGGGCACCACCATTTTTGCCAACGCTGCCGGAATAACCTTTATGGGTGCATCGGCAATTTCGTGGGCCATGGGGCTTATTTTTGTGGGTGCTGCCGGTAAATCGGCCATGTTTCCGTTTCACATCTGGTTGCCTGATGCCATGGAAGGCCCTACACCAGTTTCGGCACTTATTCATGCAGCCACCATGGTTGTTGCGGGTGTGTTTACCGTGGCAAGGCTTTTCCCGGTATATTATTTTCAAACCCCCGACGTGCTGATACTGGTGGGGTATGTGGGTGGCTTTACCTCGTTGTTTGCTGCGGTAATTGCCATCACGCAGCACGATATCAAGCGGGTGCTGGCTTTTTCAACGCTGTCGCAGATAGGTTATATGATGGTTGGCCTCGGCGTATCGCATTATGGCGGCGAAGAGGGGCTGGGTTATATGGCTTCCATGTTTCACCTGTTTACCCATGCCATGTTTAAAGCATTGCTCTTCCTCGGAGCCGGTTCCATTATTCATGCCGTACATTCTAACATGATGCAGGACATGGGCGGACTACGAAAATATATGCCTGTTACGCATATCACTTTCCTTGTGGCTGCATTGGCTATTTCGGGAATTCCGCCATTTTCGGGGTTCTTTAGTAAAGATGAAATCCTGGCAGCGGCTTTCCAAACCAACAAGCTGTTGTTTTATACCGAATATATTACTGCCGGTTTGACCTCATTCTATATTTTCCGGCTCTATTTCAATATTTTCTGGGGTAAAGACCGCAAGTATGAACACACCCCGCACGAATCGCCCATGGTGATGAAAATCCCCTTGATATTTTTGGCTCTTGCCGCCGCTTTTGTCGGATTTCTGCCCTTCCACGAACTGGTAACTTCCGACATGAAACCCTTTGAAACGGTTACACACTGGAATCTTGTTATCGCTTCCGTTTCAATAGGAGTGTTGGGTATCGGCTTTGCATGGTTCCTGTTTAAAAAAGAAAACAGCAAACCTGCTGCCATTGCACAGTGGTTTGGCGGACTTTATACCATTACCTATCACAAGTTTTACATCGACGAAATTTATCTGTTTGTAACCAAAAAAATATTGTTCAACCTTGTTTCGCGTCCCATTGCCTGGTTCGACCGGCATATTATCGACGGTTTTATGGTTGGCGTTGGTACCGTTACGGTTAAAACATCAGATAAAATAAAAGGTTTTCAGTCGGGTAATCTGCAACAATATGCTTTTGCTTTTGTTGCCGGTGCTTTAATCATCGTATTGTCGCTCCTGTATTATATAGGATAAACAAAACGGATTTTTTTTGAAAAAATGAATATTAAACATAAAAACATAACAAAGTGAGTTTTCTAAATTTATTTGTGGCCGTTCCCGTGTTAACGGTGCTCGGTATTATGTTCACCAAAGATTTAAAAGGAACACGTATTGTTTCGGCCATTGGCATGGGCATACAGCTGATACTGGCGGTTTATCTAATGGTTTTTTACATGTCGCAGGCAGGCGTTAATAACCTCCATGAAATTATTTTTCAATCCGATTCGGTGTGGTTTCCCAGTCTGAATATCCACTACTACGTGGGTGTTGACGGCATTGCCTCCGCCATGATACTATTGACGGCCATTGTAATATTTGCCGGAGTTTTCGCTTCGTGGAAGGTGGAATTTTTACCGCGCGAGTTTTTTATTTCACTCATTGTGCTTGCCACCGGAGTTTTCGGGTTTTTTATCTCCCTCGACCTGTTTACCATGCTGCTTTATTACGAAATAGCGGTAATTCCCATGTACCTGCTGATTGGTATTTGGGGAAGCGGCCCCAAAGAGAAGTCGGCCATGAAACTAACTTTGATGCTGATGGCAGGTTCGGCACTGCTTATTGCAGGCTTGCTCGGGCTTTATTTTAACTCGTCGGCAGAAGGTGGCCCACTGACCTTTAACCTTATTGAAATTTCAAAAATTACCATACCCATTACGGCACAGCGGCTCTTTTTTCCTTTGACGTTTATCGGTTTCGGAGTGTTGGGTGCCCTTTTCCCGTTTCACACATGGTCGCCCGACGGTCATGCATCCGCGCCTACAGCCGTATCAATGTTGCATGCAGGGGTTTTGATGAAACTCGGTGCTTACGGATGTTTCCGTATTGCCATTTTCCTGATGCCTGAGGCAGCACACGAAATGTCATGGTTCTTTATTATTTTAACGGCCACAAGTGTTATTTACGGAGCCTTTGGCGCTATCCAACAAAAAGACCTTAAATACATCAACGCCTATTCTTCGGTGAGCCATGTGGGACTTATCCTGTTCGGTTTGCTGATGATGAACAGCACTGCCATTGATGGCGCCATTATGCAAATGATTTCACACGGACTGATGACAGCACTCTTCTTTGCCCTGATTGGGATGGTTTACGGCAGAACGCATACCCGTAATGTTAACGAAATGGGCGGGTTGCTTAAAATAATTCCCTTCCTTGGGGTGATGTATATTTTAGCAGGTTTTGCCTCATTGGGACTTCCCGGATTCAGTGGCTTTGTGGCTGAGATGACCATTTTTGTGGGAGCCTTCTTCCACAACGATATGTTCCATCGTGTTGCCACAATTATTGTTGTTTCATCCATTGTTGTAACAGCGGTTTATGTGCTGCGAGTGGTAGGTATCATGCTGTTGGGGCCGGTTCGGCACGAAGAACACCTGAAGCTTAAAGATGCCACCTGGTTTGAAAAGGTTAGCACCATTACCCTTTTGGTTTCCATGGCCGGAATAGGGCTTTATCCCCTTTGGTTGTCGGATACTATTTTAGGAAGCCTGCAACCTATTATGGAAAAAATTACCATGTATTTACATTAATAATCAACCTGAAAGAGTAACTTAAATAAAAATATAAGATGGATTTTCAATATATTTTACTTTTAAAACATGAGATATTGCTCACCCTTGCAGCCCTCATCATTTTGTTTGTGGAGCTGTTTTTGCCACAAAACAAAAAACGCAATGTCATCAATATCTCACTCATAATATTTGCCATTGTTGCTTTCGCAGGTTTTATACCTACTGCACAGGGCAACCTGTTTGGCGGTTCTTTTCAAGGCAGTCGCCTTACCGATGTGATGAAAGATATTTTAAACCTTGCGGTGTTGATTGTTTTTCTCCAGTCAACAGGATATCTTAAAAAGAGTGAAAATGCCGATAAAATGGGCGAATATTTTGCGCTGATAATTTTTACACTGATTGGAATGGACTTTATGATTTCTGCCGGCGATTTTATCACCTTCTTTATAGGGCTTGAAACCGCCAGTATTCCGGTGGCAGGGTTGGCAGCCTACGATAGATACAAAAGAAAATCGGCCGAAGCGGGGGTAAAACTTATTTTGCTGGCTTCCATTTCGTCAGGGGTTTTGCTGTTTGGCCTTTCGATGATATACGGCGCAACAGGCTCCATCTATTTTGCCGATATTGCCAAAAACATCACCGCTTCACCGTTGATAATACTAGGCTTTATCTTTTTTGTAAGCGGAATGGGCTTTAAGCTGTCGCTGGTGCCGTTCCACTTATGGACAGCTGATGTTTATGAAGGTTCGCCCATGAATATTACCGCTTATCTTTCGGTGGTGTCAAAAGGCGCAGCAGCCTTTATTTTTACCATCGTACTGTTTACCGTGTTTAAAAATATTACCGATTTATGGGAGCTTGTAATGTATGCGCTGGCGGTTATTACCATTACCGTGGGTAACCTGTTTGCATTGCGTCAGGATAACATCAAACGGTTTCTTGCGTTTTCGTCAATCGCCCAGGTAGGGTTTGTACTACTTGGAATTATGGGTACCGGAGCGCTGGGAATGACTTCGGTAGTATATTTTATGCTGGTTTATGTATTTACCAACCTGGCCGCTTTTGGCGTGGCACAAGCTATTTATAACCAAACCGGCGTGGAAACCATTTCGGGCTACAAAGGATTGTATAAAACCAATCCTAAATTAAGTTTGGTGATGATGCTCGCACTGTTTTCGCTGGCAGGTATTCCGCCGTTGGCAGGTTTCTTCGGTAAGTTTTTCCTCTTTACATCAGCAGCAAGCCACGGTTATTTTATCCTGGTGGTTATTGCTGCACTCAACGCCACCATTTCGCTCTACTATTATCTGCTGGTTGTAAAGGCTATGTTTATTGATAAAAACGATAAACCCATTGCCTTTTTTAAAAGCTCAGGGTTGATGCGTGTTAGTTTGTTTATTACCGCCCTCGGTATTTTTGTCGTTGGTTTTGCCAGCGGAATTTTCGAATACATCATGTCAATCAGCAGTTCCATATTTTAAAATTTGTAAGCTATGTCACTAAATAAATTTTCACATAATATTATTGAAGTCGATGGAGTAAGGTGCTCCGTAGTGGAAGACAAGGTTACAAAACCAAGGATGGAGTTTTTAAAAAAGCTGTTGGAACATAATGGTTTTGAGGTCAAAATTGTTCAAAACGAAGCGGATAACACCTATACCGTTGCCGTTACCGACATATTGTTTAACACCATCTTATATGTTTACGAGCGTCGCTTGAAAACTCCCGATAACAAAATTGTTACCCCCGCTTACTGGTTACAAAAATCGAAAAAAGGCGCCGTAAAGGGCGAACCTGATTTTTATTGGGAATCGTAGTTATGCCTGGGAAATGGATTAATTGTTTAGTTGCTCTCTCCATTCTTAAAAAACCTCATAAGCTCTCTGATTTACCTGCCCGACTGCATCAGGAGGGCTTGCAGAACAGCACGTTCGGGCGGATAATTCCGTACGAGCTAACGGCTGAAGCGAAACATCCTCTGTTGTTACAATATAACAGTGTATAAGGATTCCGTAATCATTATAATATCAATAGGTTAGTATCATTTTTTTTGTTGAATAATTATCTGCACCAATAACTTGGCGTGTCTATTTATAATTTATTCTTAATAATTTTGTAATTTTACCCGTTCTATTTTCATTTTATTTAACTTGCGCCAGTTTTATTACATGAATTAATTTAAATATGTCAACTATTTATTCTGTTAAAAAAGGCCTTGATATCAAGCTTTTAGGAGAAGCTGAGAAGGCCATTGTTGACTTGGATGCCAAACGGTTTGCCATAAAGCCCCCCGACTTTATTGGATGTTTTCCTAAAATGCTTATTAAAGACGGTGAAATGGTAAAAGCCGGAACACCCCTGTTCTTCGATAAGTATAGAGAAAATATTATTTACACATCACCCGTAAGCGGTAAGTTTGTGGAACTCAAACGTGGTGCCAAGCGTAAAATTTTGGAGTTAATTATTGAGTCGGATGGTAAATTTGAAAGCCTTGATTTTGGAAGTACCGACCCGGGTTCGCTTGATAAAAAGACAGCCACCGAAAAATTACTAAAAAGCGGTGTTTGGCCTTTGTTAAGGCAGCGTCCCTACTCGGTAATTGCCAATCCCGATGATATGCCCAAATCGATTTTTGTTTCTGCATTTAGTTCTGCACCTCTCGCTCCCGATTTTGATTTTGTGATAAAGGGTAACGAAAAAGCGCTTCAGGCAGGCCTGGATGTGTTAACAAAACTTACTTCGGGTAAGGTTCATCTAAATACACATCAAAAGCTTAACAACCCCGAAAGTTTTAAAAACTTTAAAAATGTTCAGGTTAACACCTTTTCGGGTGCGCACCCTTCGGGCAACGTAAGTGTACATATTAGCCGTATCGACCCCATTAATAAAGGTGATGTGGTTTGGTACACCGATATACAGGGTGCTATCACCATTGGGAAACTATTTTTAACCGGACAATACGACAGCTCCAGAGTGGTTGCCCTCACCGGTTCCGAAGTATTGAAACCACGTTATTACCGTGCGCACATGGGCGCTTGTATTACTAATATGGTTGTTGATAACGTTTCGGACAGTAAAAACAGATTTATCAGTGGAGATGTACTCACGGGTACAAAAATTGAATCGGATGGCTTTTTGGATTTTTACGATTCACAGATTACCGTAATTCCCGAAGGCGATTATTACGAATTTTTCGGTTGGGCAAAGCCCGGATTTGGCAAATGGAGCTTCTCAAAAACCTATCCGGCCTGGCTTACTCCCAACAAAAAGTATCGCCTCGACACCAATCTTCACGGCGGGCTTAGAGCTTTTGTCCTGACAGGCCTCTACGAAAAAGTGTTCCCCTTCGATATTTACCCAATGCAGTTGATGAAAGCCATTTTGGTGGAAGATATCGACCTGATGGAAAATTTGGGGATTTATGAAATTGACGCGGAAGATTTTGCCCTTTGCGAAGTGATAGACCCTTCTAAAATTAATATGCAGGAAATTGTCCGTAACGGATTGGAATTGATGCGAAAAGAAATGAGTTAAGTTAAAAATCAGAATAGTAACGCATGAAAGCGCTTAGAAAATTTATTGACAAACAAAAACCACACTTTCAAAAAGGAGGAAAATTTCATTGGCTCGAATCAACCTTCGATGGCCTTGAAACCTTTTTATATGTACCCAATACGGTTACAACAAAAGGTGCCCATATAAGAGACTCAATCGACATGAAACGAACCATGATTGTGGTGGTGTTGGCTACCCTTCCTGCCCTGTTTTTTGGAATGTGGAATGTGGGCTACCAACACTTTTTATCGTTGGGCGAAACTGCCGGTTTTTGGCAAAACATGGGTTTTGGTGCCCTAAAAGTAGTCCCCATAATTATTGTGTCGTATGCAGTGGGGCTTGGTATTGAGTTTTATTTTGCCCAGATAAAGGGACACGAAATTAACGAAGGTTATCTGGTTACAGGTATGCTTATTCCCTTAATTGTACCACCCGATATTCCATTGTGGATACTGGCCATAGCAGTAGCCTTTGCCGTTATTTTTGGCAAAGAGGTTTTTGGAGGTACAGGTATGAATGTGGTTAACCCTGCTTTGGTTGCCCGTGCTTTTCTCTTTTTTGCCTACCCGGGTGATATGTCAGGGGGTAAAGTTTGGATTGCCGAAAAAGCAGACACCTTTTCAGGAGCAACTCCTTTGGGTGATGCACTGGTAGGAAACTTTAAACACCTCCCTTCTGTTTCTGATATGTTTATGGGTTATATACCCGGTTCGGTGGGCGAAACTTCAACGCTAATGATTCTAATAGGAGCAGCAATCTTACTATTTACAGGAATCGCCTCGTGGCGTGTGATGGTTTCTGTTTTTGCCGGCGGTTTTGTTATGGGATTGCTCTTTAACTGGTGGGGTGCCAACGATTATATGGAGCTTCCGGCCTACTACCATCTGGTAATGGGAGGATTTGCCTTTGGCGCCGTCTTTATGGCTACCGACCCGGTTACCTCGGCACAAACACAACGTGGGAAATATATCTACGGCTTTTTGGTGGGGATGATTGCCGTACTCATCAGGGTGTTTAACCCCGCCTATCCCGAAGGAATGATGCTTGCCATCCTCCTTATGAATGTATTTGCTCCGCTTATTGACCACTATGTGATTGAAGCAAATATCAAAAAACGTTTAAAACGACTTAAAGTTGTTGTTAACAGCTAACAGACAGAATTATGAATAATAGTAACGGATATATTTTAAGGTATGCTGCCATTATGGTTATCATTGCAGCTGCTTTGCTCTCTTCCGCGGCCATGCTGCTGAAACCCTTTCAGGAACGTAATATGGCCATCGAAAAAATGGGTGGCATTCTTGATGCTGCAGGCATCAATGGCATTTCTACTAAGGAGATGATTAAATCGTTTAACAACTACGTTACCGAAGAAGTGGTTATTAATCAGGATGGAAAAGTGGTTGAAGAGTACAAAGACGGCCCCAAAGAGAGTGGAAAAGCCTTTTCGCTGGGGTTGAAAGAACAGTTTTATAATAAATCGCAGGGAAAACCCTACGAATTACCACTCTATATTTTATCAAATGAGGGTAAAACAATCTACATTATTCCTATGCTCGGAACCGGGCTTTGGGGTCCCATTTGGGGTAACATTGCTCTTAAGGACGACTTGAATACCGTTGTGGGTGTATATTTTGACCACAAAGGCGAAACCCCCGGATTGGGTGCTGAAATTACCACCGATAAGTTTAAAAAACAGTTTGTCGGAAAAAAAATATTTGACGACAAGGGTAACTTTACCTCCATTGAAGTTGTAAAAGGAGGCGCAAAAAAATTACCTAAAAACATGCAAATTCATGGTGTGGATGCCATTTCAGGAGGTACTATTACAAGTAAAGGTGTTGATGCCATGCTGAAAAATGTGTTGGAGAGTTATTTACCCTATTTTAAAGAATTAAGAAAAAACAAATAAGATATGAGCGCAGAGACAAAAGAACGTGAACCATTGTTCTCGGCAAAAAACATGAAGCTGGTTACCAAACCGCTTAACATGGATAACCCCATTACCGTTCAGGTATTGGGTATTTGTTCGGCTTTGGCTGTTACTGCTAAACTAAAACCCGCCATTGTAATGTCCATATCAGTGATGGTGGTGTTGGCAGCATCCAATGTTGTTGTTTCGCTGTTACGCAACGGCATCCCGCAACGAATCCGAATCATTGTGCAGCTGGTGGTTATTGCCACCATGGTAATTTTGGTCGATCAGGTACTAAAAGCCTTTGTTTACGATATTAGTAAACAGCTGTCGGTATTTGTGGGGCTGATTATTACCAACTGTATTTTAATGGGACGCCTCGAAGCGTTTGCCATGGGAAACAAACCCTGGCCGGCTTTTTTAGATGGCATAGGCAATGCCCTGGGATATGGTTTGATACTGGTAATCATCGCCTTCTTCCGCGAATTGCTCGGTTCGGGTACTTTGTTCGATTTCAGGGTAATCCCTCAGTCTTTTTACGACCTGGGGTATAAAAACAACGGGTTAATGATTTTGCCTCCCATGGCACTTATTACCGTGGGTGTTATCATCTGGATTCAGCGTAACCGTAACCGCGATTTAATTGAAAAATAAAACCTGTCAGTAACGATTAAAAAGAAATATTATGCAAGAAATATTTAACATATTTATAAAATCGATTTTTGTTGACAACATGGTGTTTGCCTATTTTTTGGGCATGTGTTCGTACCTTGCTGTTTCAAAAACGGTTAAAACATCCGTAGGACTGGGAATGGCGGTTGTATTTGTTTTGGGCATTACCGTGCCGGTTGATTATTTGTTAAACGAATACATTCTTAAACCCGGTGCTTTGGCTTGGGCAGGTGCCGAATTTGCCGATGTGGATCTTAGCTTTTTAAGCTTCATCATCTTTATTGCCATCATTGCATCCATGGTGCAGTTGGTCGAAATGGTTGTTGAAAAATTCTCGCCGTCACTTTATGCCTCTCTCGGTATTTTTCTTCCATTAATTGCTGTTAACTGTGCTATTTTAGGTGGTTCGCTGTTTATGCAGGAACGCGATTATCAAAGCATCGGACAAGCTACCGCCTTTGGCCTTGGCTCAGGTTTGGGATGGTTTTTAGCCATTGTGGGCATTGCCGCCATTCGCGAAAAAATACGTTATTCCAATGTACCGCCTGCCTTGCGTGGCCTGGGCATTACTTTTATCATTACCGGACTAATGGGGATTGCTTTTATGAGCTTCCTCGGAATTAAATTATAATATTAATAAATCGACGAAAAGATGATTTTACTTCAAATATCAATAGGTATGGTTATCGCCATTAGTATTGGTGTTTTCCTTGTTATTACGCTTCTGCTGGTAGGCATTCTGCTTTATGCCAAAAAAAAGCTTACCCCTTCGGGAGAGGTTACCATTAAAATAAACGGGGAAAAAGAGATTGTTACCGAACCCGGTTCCACACTGCTGTCAACCCTTTCGGCACAAAAAATATTTTTGCCTTCGGCCTGTGGTGGTGGCGGAACATGTGGGATGTGCCGTTTGCAGGTAATGGATGGCGGTGGTACCATTTTGCCAACTGAAAAAGGCTTTTTTACTCGAAAAGAACAAGCTGCCAACTGGCGCTTGGGATGTCAGGTAAAGGTGCGTCAGGATATGGAAATAGAAGTGCCTGCCGAGGTATTCGGTATTCAGAAGTGGGAGTGCGAAGTGGTTTCTAATAAAAATGTGGCTACCTTTATTAAAGAGTTTGTTGTCAGACTTCCGGAGGGAGAGCATCTCAATTTTAAATCAGGAGGTTATATCCAAATTGACGTACCTAAACTGGAAGTCGATTTTAGCAAGGATATTGATGTGGACGAAGAGTATCGTGCCGACTGGGATCACTTTAACATGTGGAGCCTTAAAATGAAAAATAACGAAGAGCAGTACCGTGCTTATTCCATGGCTAACCATCCTGCCGAAGGCGATATTGTAATGCTAAACATACGTATTGCCACACCGCCCTGGGACAGGAAGAAAAATGGTTTTATGAACGTTAATCCCGGTGTTTGTTCATCGTATATCTTTTCGCGTAAACCCGGTGATAAAGTAATGGTTTCAGGTCCTTATGGCGAGTTTTTTATAAAAGACACCCAAAACGAAATGATGTTTATTGGCGGGGGTGCCGGTATGGCTCCCATGCGCTCGCATATTTTCGACCAGTTTTTAACTAAAAAAACATCGCGAAAAGCTACTTTCTGGTATGGTGGCCGCTCCAAAAAAGAGCTGTTTTATGTTGACCAGTTTGAGGCCATTGAAAAAGAGTTCCCCAACTTTAAGTTTTCGGTTGCTCTTTCCGAACCTTTGCCCGAAGATAACTGGACAGGTTATACAGGCTTTATTCATCAGGTAATTTTTGATAACTATCTTAAAACGCATCCCGAACCTGAAGAAATTGAATATTACCTTTGCGGCCCGCCCATGATGATTGACGCAGTTAAAAAAATGCTTGACGACCTCGGCGTTCCGCAGGAAAATGTTATGTTCGACGACTTTGGAAGTTAAGAGGAGACAGTCACGAATGAGTTAGCCGCTCTTTGTTTTCAATATTTTAGTTTATCTCAACAAGCTCGTTCAGGTTTGCCTGCCCGTCCGGTTAGGCGGGTAACCTGAACGATAATTTTTTTTAGAAGCCACCCACAACAAGCTCATTCGGATTTTCCATATAATACTTTATCTTTACACCCATGTATGCAACAGGTGTAAAGCTGCTAAGCAAATATTTAAAAAAGAAGGTAATCTTTAAATACGGCTTTAATCTCGCTCCCATGTACCGGCGAACCAACGGGAGGGTGATTTTTGTTTCGGATGACTTAATGACCATCGACATTAAAATCCCTTTGAATTTTAAAAACAGAAATTATGTGGGTAGCATGTTTGGCGGCAGTATTTCATCGGCTACCGATCCTGTTTTTATGGTTCAACTGATAAATATTTTGGGCGATGACTATGTTGTTTGGGACAAAGAAGCCACCATTAATTTTAAAAGACCCGCAAAGGAAACCGCTTTTGCCAGTTTTACTTTTACCCCTGATGAGATTGATACGATTAAAACGGATGTTGCTGCAAATAAAGCAATTAATGTGGTGAAGCAGGTAAACATTACCGATAAAAACAGGAAAGTAGTTTTTGCCAAATTAACAAAGACCATTTATGTTGCTGATAAGGAATTTTACAAGGCAAAACGGAGATAGAGATTTCGAAATGCATGTATTCAAAGTATAAAAAATAAAAGTCAGTGCTAATATTTAATCGGCTATTGCTTTTTTTCATTAAGCTTCCGGTACAGTGTACGCGATTGTGTTGAAAAAATACTCTCCGGATAGTCCTTCATCAGCTTTAAATAAAGTGACGATGCCTTTTTGATATCAGAGAAATATTTTCTGCTTATCTCTGCACTGTAAAACAGGGCATTGTCGGCTTTAATGCTTTCGGGAAATTGTGTGTAAAGAGCTGTGTAAAGCGAATCGGCTATTTGAAATTTCTTTTCCTGTTCGTAAACAGAAGCCTCTTTGTAAAGTTTAAACTCGCTTCCTGTGGTGTTGATGGTATTGTCTTCTATTTTCGACAGAAAAATAAGCGCCGAATCGGGTTTGTGCTGAAATATATATTGGTCGGCGGCAGCAAACAACCGTAAAGTAAAACCAAGGGTGTCTTCTTCAAGCATATCTTTAATAAATAGCGAAAGCTCAAGGGCATCGTTGGCAATAAATTTTGAGGTTGCACCCTTTAATATGTCAAGGCGGGTTTTGGCCCACTCAAACTCTCCTTTGTAATAAAATATACGTGCATTTCGAAATTTTGCTTCGTAACCGAGCGGGTTGTTTCCGAGGTCGTGCTCCACCTGTGAATAAAGCAGCGATGCATCCCAAAACTTTCCGGTAAACGCCAATATATCAGCAAGCTCCATTTTTAAGACAGCCTTACTTTCGGGCTTCATGGGTATATCAATTGCTTTGTTAAGAAGGTTGATTGCCTGGGCACTTTGGTTTAGTTTAAATGCCTTGATGTCAGCAAGGTTTTTTACAATGTTGGCGGTGTTCCGGTTGACTCCCAGTTTCTCGATGGCACGGCTTCCGATTTTGTCCAGTTCAGCCCACTGGTCGGTTTTGCTGTCCGGATTGTTTTCAGCCAGCTTTATTTTTGAAGAAAAATAACCATCGTAACTTTCAATATAGTACGGATTATCCTCTTTCTTCTTGATTAGGTATTCAAAACCTTCGGAAGCAATTTTATAGTTATCGTTTGAAAAGGCTATTTCGGCCACTTTGTAAACCGCCTCCTCCTGCCCGCGATATCTCCTGTCGATGGATTTTGCCTGACGAAGTGCCAGCGAAAAGTCCTTTGTTTGAAGCGAATACCACATTAGCAGCTCGGCATATTGCATGTTTTCGGGGTCAGCCTGTGCTTTGGTTAGTATCTTTTCCTTAAAAGTTTTCGACAAATTATTGTCCACGTCCATTACCAACAGGTTTTGAATGTTGTTTTCAACCCTTTTTAAATCGTTGGGGTTTTCGTCAAGTTGGGCAATAAGTGCGTCAAACATTTTACCGTAGTTGCCGGTATAGCGATATGCCGTGGCAATTTCCATGTTGTAACGATAGTTTCCGAGGTTGTATTTTCTGGCCTTTTCATACACTTTCAATGCGGCATCGCTAAAGCCTTTCGATAGTAAAATATTGGCTGTGTTTATGATTAAATTGCGGTTATTTGGCAGATTATCAATAAGTTTATTAATGATTCTATCGGACTTTTTGTCCACTCCTTCCAGCGAGTAAACGTAGGCCAAATCAATACTGTAGCGTACATTTTGCGAAGAAATCCGGATTTGTTTTTTACTCAGCTTTTCAGCCTCTTTGTATTTTTTTAAGTAGATTAGGCTGTTGAAATAATAGGTGTAATAACTGTAGCGTTTTTCTTTATTATACAACTCGCCATATAATTGTGCTGCTTTTTCGTAATTACCCCGATAATAATAGGATCGGGCAAGGCTCTCTTTCGAAGGCGTTTTCAGCTTAAGCGGATTTCCGTTGCTTTGAATGGAAACCGGCTTGTTTTGTGCCACTACTATTGCCGGTGACAATAGCAAGCCTGTCAGTATGAAAATCAGTGTAATATATAGGCGAATAGAGGTCAAAAGCAACTATTTTATCATGTCGAATCCGGTGTAGCGCTGTAATGCTTTCGGAATTTTAATTCCTTGGGGAGTTTGATTGTTTTCCAAAAGCGAAGCAACAATACGTGGAAGAGCAAGGGCGCTTCCGTTAAGGGTGTGTGCCAACCGGGTTTTTCCGTTTTTATCTTTAAATCGCAACTTCATTCTGTTGGCTTGATAACTCTCAAAATTGGATACCGAGCTAACTTCGAGCCAGCGTTTTTGAGCGCCCGAGTAAGTTTCAAAATCAAACGTAAGTGCCGAAGTAAAGCTCAGGTCGCCACCACACAGACGAAGTATTCTAAAAGGAAGCTCAAGCTTTCGTAACAGATTGGCTACGTGCTCTTTCATGGTTTCAAGCGTATCGTATGAGTTGTCTGGATGTTCAATTTGTACAATCTCAACTTTATCAAATTGGTGTAGTCTGTTTAACCCTCTTACATCTTTGCCGTACGATCCGGCTTCGCGCCTGAAACAGTTGGAGTAGGCAACGTTTTTAATGGGAAAATCCGATTCTTTTAAAATAACATCGCGATAAATATTGGTAATAGGCACTTCTGCCGTGGGAATAAGGTACAGGTTGTCTTCGTTGACAAAATACATTTGCCCCTCTTTATCAGGTAATTGTCCCGTGCCAAAACCCGAGTCTTCGTTTATCAGCAAGGGTGGTTGATATTCAAGATATCCGGCTGCAATGGCTTCGTCGAGAAAGAAATTAATCAAAGCACGCTGCAATCTGGCACCTTGTCCTCTGTAAAATGGAAATCCTGCACCGGTAACTTTACTTCCCAAATCAAAGTCGATAATTTTGTATTTGGCCGCCAATTCCCAGTGGGGAAGGGCATCGTCGGGAAGATTGGGTAATTTACCCTCTTCAAATACCGTTTCATTGTCCTGGTCAGAGTTGCCACGGGGTACCGACTCATGTGGAATATTGGGCAATTCAACAATTTTTTTGTTAAGCAATGTTGCGGTTTCGGTAAGCTTTGCCGAAAGTAGTTTCGATTGCTCTTTCAATTCAACCGACCTGCTTTTTGCTGCTTCGGCTTTATCGGCTTCACCCGATTTGTATAGTTGGCCGATGGATTTGGAAATCCGGTTGGCTTCGGCCAGCACGTTGTCCAACTCGCTTTGGGTGTTTCGCCTGATTTTGTCCAAATCAATAATTTCGTTTAACAGTCCGGTGGCGTCAAAATTTTTAACCGATAAACGCTCGGCCACAAAATCTTTTTTATCTCTGATTAATTGTAATGAAAGCATAATAAACTATTTTTTGCAAAGGTAAGTTTTGTTACGGATTACCGAAAATAAAAAAACCCGAAACACAAAGTGAATCGGGTTAATATTCGGAAATTCTAACTTATCAACTAATTATTTTCAGCTTCTTTTTCTTTGGCCTCGAAAGGCATCACGCTTACGTATGATTTGTCGTTTCTTCTTTTACGATATTCAACTACACCATCGGTAAGAGCGAACAGCGTATGGTCTTTTCCCATGCCAACGTTAAGGCCGGGATTGTGGGTGGTGCCTCTTTGTCTGACGATAATATTGCCTGCTTTGGCAAACTGACCGCCGTAAATTTTAACACCTAATCTTTTACTTTCCGATTCGCGACCATTGTGCGAACTACCCATTCCTTTTTTATGAGCCATTTTTCCTGATTTTAGTTCCGCTAAATACGGATATAAATTAAACAGTTATTTTTTCAATGAGAACTTTACTTAAGTCCTGACGGTGACCATTCTGCTTTTGGTATCCTTTTCTCCGTTTCTTTTTAAAGACCAGTATTTTGTCTCCTCTGAGATGCGAAACTATTTTACCATCTATTTTAGCACCTTCAACTACAGGGGCGCCAACTTTAACAGAACCTTCGTTGTCAACCAACAGCACTTTATCAAATTCAACTTTAGCACCTTCTTCACCATTCAGCCTGTGAACAAACACCTCTTGACCCTGCTCAACTTTAAACTGCTGTCCGGCTATTTCAACTATTGCGTACATTACTAAGTTCTTTTAATTATTGCTTACGATTTTGGAGGTGCAAAAATAGAAAAAAAATCTTATCCGCAAACTTTTACCTTAAAAAATATTGAAACATTTAATCCGGACAGGTTAACCGAAACCAATTACTTTTATCTGATGTCAGGTAATGGTTGTTTATGTGTTGGTTATATGCCTAATCGGTTTTGATGTATCTGATGTGTGTGTTTTTGTGTATAAAGGCGATTAGGGTTGGCCTGAATGGATTGTTTTGCAACTGATAATCGGTAATTACAGCAAATACGCGTTGCAATTTGCCCTGCTAGGGGTTTGTTTCAGATTATCTTTTTTTACCTTATTATATATACCTGTTTAGGTAGATAGC
>WGDP01000329.1 GCA_015493215.1 Bacteroidales bacterium
GATGGCAGCTTACCCCGCGACGGAGAACTGAACCCCAACCTTGTTGCCAAAGCATTGGGGCTTCCTGTTGCCGAAGGGTTTGAAATTCCAGGTGTACTTAAAGGCCGGCCACCTGTTTTATGCGACGGCTGTCCGCACATTGATTCGTTTGAAGCTTTGAACGATGCCATGAAACCTTACGGCAGAGGCCATGTGTTTTCCGACATCGGCTGTTACACTTTAAGCGCCTTAAAACCTTTGGAGTCAATCGATACCTGTGTTGATATGGGTGCTTCCATCACCATGGCCGTAGGAGCAGCCGAATCGGGACTTTCTCCGGCGGTAGCCGTTATCGGCGATTCAACTTTTACCCATTCGGGGATGACCGGCCTATTGGATGCCGTTGTTAAAAAGGTTCCCATTACCGTTTTTATTCTTGATAATGCCACCGTGGGCATGACCGGAGGCCAGCACTCCGCTGCATTGGGGCGCATCGAAGCCATTTGTAAAGGACTGGGTGTGGAAGAAGAGCACATCAGGGTGGTTAAACCCCTAAGGCGTTTGCACGATGAAAACCTGGCCATTTATAAGGAAGAAATTGCTTATCAGGGTGTTTCGGTAATTATTCCGCGGCGCGAATGTGTGCAAACACTGGCAAGACGCATGAAACTGAAAGCCATTGAAAAACGCAAACAAAAAGCCGTTTCCAATTAATTGATAACAAATTAGCGAAAAGTCATAAAATGAAAAAAGATATTATACTGGGTGGCGTTGGTGGTCAGGGAATTTTAACCATTGCCGCCACCATTGGAACAGCAGCCCTGCTTGAAGGGCTTTATTTAAAACAATCGGAAGTACACGGAATGAGCCAGCGGGGCGGCGATGTGCAGGCACATTTGCGGTTATCGTCAAACCCCATCGCCTCCGACCTGATTGCCGCCGGCAAAGCCGATATGGTTATTTCGGTGGAACCCATGGAGTCGTTGCGCTATGTCAACATGCTAAACAAAGAATCGGGTTGGCTTATAACAAGCATGAATCCGTTTAATAATATTCCGGATTATCCTGCCATTGAAGATTTGCTAAAGGAGATATGGAAACTGCCGAGATACATCACCATTGATGCCGAAAAAACCGCCAAAGAGGCAGGCTCCGTGCGAGCTGCCAACATTGTTATTTTGGGTGCATCGGCTCCTTTTATCGGTTTAAAATACGAATCGCTAGAACAGGCCATCCACAATATTTTTGCAAAAAAAGGAGAAGACCTGATTAACATGAATCTGAAAGCCCTGAAACTAGGCTACGATTACGCCAAAAAAAACCAATAAAATTATAAACGGCTCACAGCCGCAAACTGTGAGCTGTTATAAACTCTGTATGTTCAGCTCACAGTTTGCAACTGTGAGTACCAACATGCCAAGAACAGGCTAATTCCTATATATTTTTTTGCTGTTTTAATACTAAACCGGTAGCAATATCTGTTACTTTTGCAGGCTAAGTTTTAAAAAATGTTCAAAAACAAATCATATTTTATTCCGGTATTGTTGGCATTGCTTTTTTTATGGAGTTGTCAAAACAAACCACAAACATCATCGGTTCGGGTTAATGACAAACCGGTTACAAAACACGAACCTAAAATGGCCTATGGCATTGTTACCGACTCACTTTTGGTGGATACTGCCATTGTTAAACGAAACGAATATTTATCCGACATCCTGTTAAGATATAACGTCAGCTATGCCACCATCGACAAGCTGGCAAAGGGCACAAAAAAGGTTTTTGACGTCAGGAGAATCAGAAAAGGGAACAGGTATGCAATCATGCTATCCAACGATACCCTTAAAACACCTCTTTATTTTGTTTACGAAATTAACCGGGTTGATTACGTGGTTTATCATCTTGCCGATTCGGTTTATGCCTCTTTGAGAAAAAAACAATTGGATACTAAAGAACAGGCTGTAAGCGGACAAATTGTTTCGTCGTTGTGGAATGCCATGATAGCTGCCGGCATCGACCCTGAACTGTCTAACCTGCTTTCGGAAGTGTACGCCTGGACCATCGATTTTTTCGGTTTACAACGAAATGACCGTTTTAAGGTAATTTACGATGAAGCTTACATCGAAGGCAAACCGGCATACATCGATAAAATAAAGGCTGCCATGTTTCATCACGGCGGGGAGGATTTGTATGCCTATTATTTTGAACAAAACGGACAGGGAGATTATTTTGACGAGGATGGTAACAGCCTGGAGCGCACCTTTTTAAAAGCACCTCTAAAATACACCCGCATCAGCTCGCGGTTTACCAACAGAAGGTATCATCCGGTACTGAAAATATACAGGCCTCATCATGGTGTTGATTATGCTGCACCCGAAGGCACTCCGGTACACTCGGTGGGCGATGGAATTATTGTTAAAAAGGGGTACCAAAAACGCGGAGGCGGAAACTATTTAAAGATAAAACACAACAGCACCTACACCACCACCTACATGCACCTGCGTGGATTTGCCAAAGGCATGAGTGTGGGAAAACA
>WGDP01000330.1 GCA_015493215.1 Bacteroidales bacterium
ATCGCCATGCACCTGACCGCCATGTTGAAAATAGACCGAATCGAACCTGACATTGGTTTGCTTGTTAAAAACCCATCCCTGATATTGAAAATTCAAATAAGGATAGTGGAAAGGCCCGCCGTAATCGGTTCGAAAAATAGCATTGGTACCACTGATCTCAAAAGTGGCATCCTCATCGGAGAAATCAATGTTTAAGCCGTTGAGATACCATGATTCAATACCGCCACCTGTTAAAATTACTGTCGAACCATTTAGTATCAGATGTCTTTCGTTGGTGAAATTGGTGTTAAATGCGTACACATTAAGATGCTGCCCGTTGGAGTTGAAAGTGCCATGGATAAAGAACACCTGTTTTTCTGAGGAGAAGGTGTCATCAAGCAGCCATTCACCGCCAATTCCCTGAAAATAAACATTGGTTTTAAAGGATTGAGAACGCATGAGGATGTGATTGTTACCGTGTGTTGACTCAAAAAACAGAGGTCCTTTTAATCCGGTATTCATTTGCTGATTGAGCTTCAATCCGCCGTAAATTCGCATAAAATTGGTGTCAGGGCTGAAAAATACAGGATTAAATTTGGCGCCTGTCCAATCCATATTATGACAGGTGGCGTTTCCGATATCAACAAAAACGGTATCGTTTAAATCTAAAAAGGAATTTTCATCGAAATAGACGTTGTCGATGGGTGTGGGAATACAATACCCGCCCTGTCCGCCGGAAGTGTTGGCCCAGTGCAGCGAATCGCTCCAATTCCCTTCGCCGTTTACCCAATACAGCTCTTTAGAATCGCTCACATAAATATTCCAGTTGGTGTTATTTCCCAAATCTACCGAATTGTAAGCCACAAACGGAACGCCCGCCCCCCGGGCTTTAATATCACGCAACTGAACATAATCGGCTTCAACGGAACCATTTACCTTTTTTATAATTGCCTGCTGTTTGTTTTCATCCGACTGAATAAAAACAGGGCCGGTACAGGTACCATGCGCGTTTAGATTGTCAATTACGGTTTGGGTTGACCCGTGTTCAAGATAGTAGGAGCGCGACTTGGAAATGGTAAGGTCGTTAAAGCTATTGGCTCCTATAAACTGCCCGTCACCCAGCAGGGTTGCCGTCCTTATTTGATTATTGCCGTTAATCAGGGCGCGGTTATAAATAATGGTTGTGTCGATGGTATTGGTATCGAGCACCGTGCCGTTACGATAAAACAGTGCCGTATCCACAAAATTGTTTCCTCTGATTGTGCCGTCATCCTTAAAAATAGCCATTTGAACATGATGAACACCTCCTCTTATTTCGCCATTTATACTATCAAAAATGGCTACCCTGATGGTGTCGTTATCCAGAATCAGGCCATTTTTTTCATGAAACAGCGCAGAATCGATGTTGCAGTTGCCCCTGATAAAACTTCCCGCTCCATAATGATCCACCACATTGAAATAGCAGTATGGCCCGGAGGACAACAGTGTTGAGCCAAATCCATAAAAATCAACATCATGAAAATACAACTTCTTGCCGTCACCGAAATTAAGAATGGTTGACAAGGGTCCTTTTGCTACCAGCAACGACGAATCAGCTGTCAGAGTCAGGTGTCTGGCATTCAAACTCCAGACTATTTTTGCCAGGGCGGTCATCGTCCAGGTTGTAGTGCTTAAATGAAGCCCCCGTGTAGTGGTATCGGTACTGCTGTAAAAAGCACACTGCACATCGTTACCAAGAGTGTTGACAATGCCCTGCTGATGAAAAATTGCCGCATCCGTGGTAAAATCATCCAAAAAATCCCAGCTGCCACCACGGCCTGTAAACCACACATCGGCATTAAAGGAGTGTAACTTTGTTAAAATAGTTTGGCCGGGCGTAACCGCCTCAAAATAAACCGTTCCAAATAGCTGCCAGTTAAGCATGGTTGCTTCGGTAAGCGAACCGTAAATGTGCAGGTTGTTGGTATCGGCACCCGACAAAACCGGTGAGTTTACAGCCTCTTTCCAAACCATATCCTTGCAAACCGCATTTTCAATATCAATTTGCACATGTTGGCCGGAGCTACCAAACGATTGTCCGTCAAAAACAGCATTATCAATTTCGGTGGGCGGACAGTGGCCACCCGGCCCTCCCGACTGTGTGTCCCAATGCATATCGTCGCTCCAATTACCACCATTGTTTACCCAATAGAGGTTGATGCCCTGCGTAGTTTCGATATCCCAGTTGGTGTTGTTTCCAAGGTCAACCGAGTGGTTGGCCCGAAAAGGAGTAACCCCTTCCGCCTTTAAATCTTTTAACGATAAATATTGGCCGGTAACGACTCCGTTAACTTTTTTGATGCCCGCCTGAACACTATTGGTATCGGAATACATCCGGATGGGTTCGCTACAGGTTCCGTCGATGCTAAAATCATCACGAATGGTTTGCGTTGAATGGCAATTAAAAACATAACTCCTTCCGGGATAAAAGTTTAATATCCCAAATCCGTTGTTTCCGGTAAAGTAGCCATCGCCATACAAATCCGCCTTCTGCGAATCGTTTTCGCCATCAAAAACAGCTTTCTTGTTTACCGAGATAGAGCCAAAAACATTATCTCCGGTTATAATTGCCGTTTGATGACATATTGCCGTACCTATATCGTTTGTTTCAAGAATTTGTATCGCACCACCGGCATCAAGCGTGTTAATGGTATTACCACCTTTAATAACACCGTCCAGTTTTATAACGACATCATCAATTACACTGCTCCCCGAAATAGAGCCAAAATGATTGATTAGCACGCTATTGATGGTATCGTTTCCGCTAATGGTGCCATTGTAAATTGTTGTTACATTGTGAATGTTACAATCGCCCGTAATGGTTCCCGACACATCGAACAACAAATCATGGTAAGTAACAAAAACATCGCTGTTGAATATGCTTGAAGAGATATCTGTAAAATGAATATCGGGATAATGGAGCGGATTTCCATTTTTATTGGATACCGACAGGCTAATAACAAAGGAGGCATTCATGGCATCCATCGTCAGGTTTGTGCCGTCAACAGCCCAGGTGTCAACACGGATATCGGAATTTGAGAGCTGCAACGACCTGACAAACTGAGTTTCGGAAACAAAATGCATACACTTGAGCATCTTACCATTGGTTTGCAGGGTTCCTTTGTTAAGGTAAACCGATGTGGTACTTAACAGATCATTTGTCAATTTCCAACCACCCCCTTCTCCGTTAAAAATAACGTTGGCATTAAAATAGTGGCCGGCCGGATTGATGGTATTGCCTGTATTTGTTGACTCAAACTTAAAATTACCATAATAGTGCTGAATCATTCCGGGCACAAACTTTAAAGAACCGAAAACCCTGATGTTGGTGGTATCGTTTCCCGAAAGGCGGGGATTGTGCTGAACGCCTGTCCAGTCCAAATTACGACAGACGGCGTTTTTCAGGTTAACAACAACGGAATCGCCCTCGGAAGTGAACGAGTTGCCATCAAAATAAACATCATCGTTTGCCGTGGGAACCTGCGAGTGCAACACCGCACCCCCCGACGAAGTTGCCCAATGATTGATGTCGGACCAATAGCCGGAACCGCCAACCCAGTAGTAGTCGTTTGCCACTAAAACCGAGGGAATTATAAGCAGTATGCTGATGGTTACTATGAGTACTGATGATTTAAACATGATTCTCTATATTTTGTCTGCCAATAATTCAGGTAAATCTACTAATAATAAATGAGTTTTTATAAGCCGCCAATTTTAAAGAGTCACTTTGCTTACGGACTCTAACCTTTGCCGTCACCTTATAAGGCTGAGGGGCATTGTCATTCTGAGCGTAGTCGAAGAATGACAACATGCTCAGAATGACATCAAACTTATTTTTTAAAACCCAATCCATTGAGATTTACTTTTTATTTATTGAAATTATTTAAAGTTAACTCTTTATTACCTATCACCATATAATCGGATAAGCAAATCTTTATTCATTCTCATCTATTCAATTGCAATAACATGAATTTTATCTCGCCAAAGGCGAGATAAATTCGTTAAATTCGTGTAATTCGATGATAAAAGTCATCTTCCGATAGCTCCGATAACTATCGGAGGAATAAACTAATTTATCGTCCCGTACAACTGTCGGGATGGTTTTTCTTCGTGCCAAGGGCACGAAGAAAAACCATTTAAAAT
>WGDP01000331.1 GCA_015493215.1 Bacteroidales bacterium
CAAACAAATTCAAACCAAAGAGGAACGCAGAAACCTTGTGTATGCCATAAAAGTTAAGGTAGCTAACAAAAACGGAATGCTGAAAATAGGGATGCCTGCAAACCTGAATTTTAAGTAATAGGTTGATGATAGCCATCCAAAATATCAGTAAAAGTTACGGCGACGTAAAAGCACTCAACAGCATCAGCTTCCGGGTTGAAAAGGGACAGCTTTTTGGCTTGATAGGCCCTGATGGTTCGGGCAAAACTTCTCTTTTCAGAATATTGACATCGCTGCTTAAACCCACTTCGGGAAAAGCAACCGTGGCAGGCTTTAATACGGTTACCGATTACAAAGATATTCGTAAAATAGTGGGCTATATGCCCGAGCGCTTTTCGTTGTATATGGATTTAACGGTGGAGGAGAACCTTAAATTTTTTGCCACGGTATTTAACACCACCATCCGTGAAAACTATCATCTTATTGAGGAGATTTACCAGATGCTTGAGCCTTTTAAAAATCGGCGGGCAGGAGATTTGTCGGGAGGGATGAAACAAAAGCTTGCCCTTTCGTGTGCCCTGATTCATAAGCCTGAAATTTTGCTGCTTGACGAACCCACCACCGGCGTTGACCCGGTATCGAGAAAAGATTTTTGGGACATACTTAAAAAGCTGCAAAAAAGCGGAATTACCACCTTGGTTTCAACACCTTTTATGGATGATGCCGAGCTGTGTGATGAGGTTGCGCTGGTTCAAAAAGGAGAAATTCTGAAGATGGATACACCACAAAACCTTGCCAACGGATTTCCACACAAACTGTGGAAAATTGTTTCCGAAAACAATTACCGAACGCTGAAGGTGCTTGATGAGTTTGAAACCAAAATCTCGGCCTTTTCGTTTGGCAACTCCGTGCATCTTGCCACCGGTGATGATGTTGATGAGCAAGCCATTGTAAACCATCTTAAACAACACAATGTTAAACTCATCAGCATTGCCATTATAAAAGCCCATATTGAAGATGTGTTTATGGATTTAATGTCGCACGAAAAGGGTTCATCATGACGGAAGAGAAAGTAATAGTAGCAAACAACCTGACACGCACCTTTGGTAAATTTACGGCGGTAGATCACATCAGTTTTGATGTGCGGCGCGGAGAAATATTCGGGTTTTTGGGTGCCAATGGTGCCGGTAAAACTACTGCTACTAAAATGCTTACGGGTATTCTGTCGTCAAGTGGCGGGTATGCAACGGTAGCCGGGTTTGACATTAAAAAACACCGGAACAGACTTAAGAAAAACATTGGCTACATGAGCCAAAAGTTTTCGCTTTATGAAGATTTGACCCTGAAAGAGAACATCAGGTTTTACGGTGGAATATACGGCCTTAGCAAAAAAGAAACGGCCGCAAAAACAGGTGAGATTGTTGAACGGCTCGACTTAAAACAAATTGAAAACACACTGATTTCGGAAATTCCGTTGGGATGGAAGCAGAAAATTGCTTTTTCGGTGGCCATAATTCATAGCCCGAAAATTGTTTTTCTCGATGAACCCACCAGCGGTGTTGACCCCATCACACGAAGGCAATTTTGGAACCTGATTTACGAAGCGGCCGAAAACGGCATTACCGTTTTTGTTACCACTCACTATATGGATGAAGCCGAGTATTGCGACCGTATTTCCATGATGACGGAAGGCAAAATTGCAGCCCTTGGAAGTCTCCATGAGCTGCTTACCAAATACAACTCGAAAAGCATGGATGAGGTGTTTATTAAACTGGCAAGATGAAAACATTTATAGCATTTGTAAGCAAAGAGTTTAAGCATATTTTTCGCGACAGGCGAACCCTGATAATCTTATTTGGGATGCCGGTTGTTTTAGTAACCCTGTTCGGCTTTGCCATTACCACCGAAATAAACAACGCTTCCATTGCCGTGTTAGACCGGTCGCACGACAGTTATTCAAGAAAACTAATCGACAAAATATCGGCTTCGGGATATTTTAATATCAAAAGCGAACTACAGTCGTTCAATCAGATTGAAAAGTCGTTTTCCAACGGAAAAATAAAGCTGGCCGTTGTTATTGGAAACGATTTTGGAAAACATTTGATAACAGGTAAAAATGCCGAAATACAGATTGTTACCGATGCTTCCGATCCCAATACAGCCAATATTATTTCAAACTATTTAATGGCTGTTTTTCAGAATTTTACCACCGAATCGGGAGTACTTCCTCCATCCAACCTGAAAATTGACACCCGGATGCTTTACAACCCCGAAAACCGGAGTGTGTTTATGTTTGTTCCCGGGGTGATGACGGTGATTTTAATGCTGGTTTCGGCCATGATGACCTCCATCACCATCGCCCGCGAAAAAGAGCTGGGCACCATGGAAATATTGTTGGTATCGCCCCTGCGCCCCTGGGTCATCACCATAGGTAAAGTGGTACCCTATCTATTGCTGTCCATCATTAATGCCATCACCATTTTGCTGCTCGGTTTGTTTGTTTTTAAAATGCCCATGCACGGAAGTTATTTGCTGCTGTTTTCCGAAATCGTTTTGTTTATACTCAGTTCGCTTATGTTGGGGCTGTTGATTTCAACCATGGCATCCACACAACAAACCGCCATGTTGGGTTCGATGATGGGGCTGATGCTGCCCACCATCTTGCTTTCGGGATTTATTTTCCCCATTTCCAGTATGCCGGTTATCCTTCAATACATAAGCCATATTCTTCCGGCAAAGTGGTTTATTATTATCATTAAATCGATTATGCTGAAAGGTACCGGCTTCAAACCCATAGCTTTTGAAACAGGAATTTTAGCTTTCATCACCATAGTTTTAGCCGTTATGACCATTAAAAAATTTAAAATACGATTGGAATAATGCGACGCATATTATTAATAGTTCAAAAGGAATTTATCCAGATATGGCGCGACAAAACCATGAAGCCGCTGCTTATTGCCATGCCCATCATCCAGTTGGCCATCCTCTCCTATACAGCTGATTTCACGGTTAAAAACATCAATTTATTTGTGCAGGATCAGGATCATTCGGCCTTATCGCAAAAGTTGATTGACAAAATAGGAGCATCCGATAATTTTAATTTACAAGCGGTTTCGCCGGTTTATAACGATGGGTTCAACCAAATTCAGAAAAATAATATTGATGTAATATTAAGTATTCCCGAGCACTTTAGCCGCGATTTTAATTCCGGTCGTAAAACCGCTTTGTTTATTGCAGCGGATGCCATTAACAGCACCAAAGCCGGCATCAGCATGAATTACCTGCAAAATATTATCAAAAACTTTGGAGAGGAACAGGCCGTAGAAAAAGGATTTTCAGGGCTGAATCCCGGTATTATTGTTTCAAAACGCAACTGGTACAATCCCAACCTGAACTACAAATTTTTTATGGTTCCCGGCATTATGACCCTGTTGGTAACCATGATTGCTCTGTTTCTTTCGGGAATGAACATTGTGCGCGAAAAGGAGATTGGAACCATTGAGCAGCTAAATGTTACCCCCATTAAAAAATATCAGTTTATCATTGGTAAGTTGCTACCATTTCTTATTATCGGGCTTTTTGAATTTACCATCGGTCTTGCCGTGGCTCTGCTATGGTTCAGAGTACCGTTTTTGGGAAGCATCGGCCTGATTTATCTTTTCACGGCTGTTTATCTGGTATTAATTTTAGGGATTGGGATGTTTATCTCCACCATCACCGACACGCAGCAGCAGGCGCTTTTTTTGTCCTGGTTTTTCTCGGTTATTTTTATCTTGATGTCGGGGCTTTTTACTCCTATCGAGAGCATGCCGGTGTGGGCGCAAAAAATAACCCTCTTCAACCCCATCCGGTACTATGTTGAAGTCATCAGGCTGGTGATGCTTAAAGGCAGTGCTTTTAGCAGTATTAAACTTAATTTTCTTATCATATCTGTTGCTGCAGTAGTGGTTAACTTACTGGCCATGCTTAACTACCGGAAAACTGCGTAGTATCAACCCCTTCTTTTTTCACAAGATTAATCAAAAAGCTGCTGTAATACTTCAAGGCTTTTTAGTTCACCAAATCCCGATAAATGCAGCTGATAATAGGTAATAACAATGTTAAGCAGCCTGCGGCGTTGATGTGTTGTAAACGATAGCCTGTTCAATTGGGCAAACGAAACCTCCAACAGTTGGTGAAACATTTCAGCATAAACACCACTGATGTAATGGGGGTGGGGCGGTTCACTATTTATAAAAACACCTTCCTGAAGATCGAAATAGCCGGAAACACGCTCGGGATTTTTAGGATAAAACCCCAAAAATTTTGAAAGTTGGATTAAAAAAATCAAATGAAAATCTGCACCTGGCGATTGAGCCATATCGTACCATATTAAACTTTGCCATAGCCAGTTAAACAGCGCTTCGTTGGCCGACTCTTCTTTAATTGAACGCACCAACACTTCGTTGATAAACATCAATACCGACCGTTTTTGTATATCGAAAGGAATGGATTGAAAGGCAAAAGCCACTCCGGCTTCTTTTAAAAAATGGAGTTCCTTGTTTTCGCGATGATTGGCGGTAATATCAAGTAGTTGCAAAGGTTGAAACAGCGCAGTTTTAAATTTTGCTTTTTTGCTTCTAACCCCTTTAATAATGTACGATTGAATACCCGATTTTTCGGTAAAAATTTTAACAATAATACTTGTTTC
>WGDP01000332.1 GCA_015493215.1 Bacteroidales bacterium
CCTGATAATTAATTGATAGTCTTTAATTTATAACAATTTTATTATGAAAAAGAGCTGTATTATTTTAATCGTTCTATCTGTTTTATTGTTTAGTGGCAATGGTTTTTCACAAACAACCTCGTTACAAAAGGATATTATTAATATTTATCCGAAAAACCACTCTGTTTTTGTGAATACCAAAAGCCCTTTAATTTTTAATGTTACAAAAACATTTATTAACTCCGGGCTTCAAAACATCAACTTCAGGGTTACAGGAACAAAAAGCGGGACTCATGAAACCACACGAAAAATTGCCCGCAACGGCAAAACCCTGCTGATTAAGCCGGACACTCCTTTTGTGCCTGCCGAAACTGTTTTGGTTGAAGTAATACAGAAAACAAAACCTGAAAACATTTTGCTTTCATACTCATTTACCATAAGTCCTAACACATGGTCTTTACTTTCAAACAAGGAGATGCTAAACAACAGCCTCGTTGATGCTCAATATTCAGCTAAGCAGACGAGCCAGAGCAGAGAAAGCCTGTTGGAAGACCCCAATTTGCCGGAAGATTTTCCAAAGTATTACGTAAGCGAGAAAAACAACCCCGGGGCGGGGCATTATTTTGTTAATGCACTATCGCGAGACACAGCCAAAGCCGAATACAACCTGATTATCGACACAACCGGATTTCCTGTTTTTTATCAGCACTTTCCTCCGCATCATCGCGAAAACTTTTTTACATATCACCCTGCAGTTGAGCTGCTTACCTATTATGACGAGTCAATTTACAGGTTTGTTGCGCTAAATAACAACCTGGAAAAAGTTGGTACCTACGAAGCCATTGGCTATTTTACCGACCTCCATGAGTTAATTTTAAATGAAGACGGTTCATATTGGTTATTCGGATACGATACCGAGCCTGTTGACATGAGCCAGATATATCCGGGAGGCTGTTCATCAGCATTGGTTACAGGTACCATCATCCAGAAAATTGATGCCGACTCAAACCTTGTGTTTGAATGGTCGTCGTGGGATCATTTCAGTATTTTAGATGCCGACACGGGTATTGTTGATTTAACAAAATGTCAGTTCGACTACTGCCATGGTAATGCCCTCTCGTTCGATTCCGTCGGTAATGTGCTGCTTTCAAGCCGAAACATGTCGGAAATCACCAAAATTGATGTTCAAACAGGCGACATAATCTGGCGGATGGGCGGCTATCACAATCAGTTTACCTTTACCAACGACACCATCCCGTTTAAAGGGCAGCATAATATTAAATATCTCGGCTCATCACTCTATTCAATGTTTGATAACGGAAACTCAAGGATGCCTCCTTTTACACGAGCCATAACCTATCAGCTTGACGAAACAAACATGACAGCCACACTGGTTGAAGATTATCAGCAAAACGACCCTCCCGATTTTACCCCGTTTATGGGTAGCAATCAAAAACTTGATAATGGCTCTCATGTGATTGGATGGGCCTTTAATTTGGAAAAATATGCACTTACACAGTTTGATATAAACGGCAACATTGAATTTGAAATAAAACCTGTTGACACTTTCAGCCTTATTAGTTATCGTGCCACCAAATATGTTTGGGAAACTTCTCTTTTTAACTTTAACGCCGACACCCTTGACTTTGGGACAAATATTCTGATTGGAGACTCGGCCTTTACGCAGGTATGCCTTGTAAACCAATCGGATAACTCCATCGAAATAAACGGGTATTATTGTACCGACAGCACTTTCACATTGGCAACCCCTTTACCATTTACTCTTGAAGGTAACAGCTGCGACACGATAACAATACGGTTTAAACCGGTTAATACAACACCTGTTTCAGCTGTTTTTTCTATATATCATCAAACCGATTCAATTCGTATTGCCTGCCAAACCAGAGTTTTAGGCGGAGGAATTATTGATAATATTTTTATCAATAAACAACCCGATAAAAAATTGTTAATAGCACCCAACCCATGCCGTACGCAATGTAACATTTCATTTAATGACAGGTCTGCTATTAACAGAATAAAAGTTTTTAGTTTAAAAGGAAAATTAATTAAAGATATTACCGTTAATAACAAGCGTTCCATAACCTTATCAAAAATGCAACAGGGCGTCTGGTTGGTAAAACTTTTTGGTAAAAAGTCGTTTGCCACAGGAAAATTAATTGTCAGGTAAAATAAGGTCGCTTTTTGCTAATTTTGTGTTTTTTAAAATGCATGTTCATGTTGAACCGGTACCGGATATCCATATCCCTTTTATTGCTGATGGTTGCTGTAGCTTTCGTGCCGGCAATCAGTGCGCAGTCGATGGCTGACTCGGTGCTAAAACCCAAACCAGAAATTGACTCGACCCACGTTTATTACTATAAAGGAACCCTGTTAAATTTTAAACTCGATTCGTTAACACACATCGACACCTCCACCCTTGAATCGCATCAATACGATTGGCTCTATCGTAGCAACCATAATTACTCCACCCTGAGTAACATTGGGCAGGCTCATACAAATTTAACTTTTTCACCCATGTTGCAGCCGGGTTTCCTGATGAGCTGGCCTTACTACCAAAGATATTTAATCTCAAACCGGCAGGTCAGGTATTATACTCTGCTAAAACCCTACACCGAGCTTTTTTATGTTATGGGGCCAAAAAAAGAGCAGGATTTTCAGGTAACTTTCAGCCGCGATTTGATTAAGGGTTTAACCTTCGGGATGAACTTTTACCTGATTAGCTCACCGGGCGAATACAAACGAAGCTTTACCAACAACAACGCGGGATACCTCACCCTTGGATACTTTACCCCGAAAAAGCGATATCACGTCAATATCAACTACCTGTTTAACAAAATGCAATTACAGGAAAACGGTGGCATTTCGGATGACACCTATTTTACCGAAAACAAAGAATCGGACAGGGCTGTTATTCCCGTCAACCTTACCAATGCCGAGAATACCATTAAAGAAAGCGGAATTTTTGTTGAACAGTTTTTTAACCTCAGCAAGCCACACGCAAAATCAGATACTTCCAACCGGCTGGATTTGGGAAGCATTTCGTATGCTTTTCAATATAAAAAAGATTCGTACCTATTCACTGACCGCGACCCGCTGGCACCCTTGTACGACACACTGCACCCACCAACTGACAGCACACAAACCTACGATTCCACAGCAGTAAAATTTATTAAAAACAGCATTGGATGGACAACCCTGGGTTATGGAAAAAACATCGATCAAAAGCCTTTTTACCTGTATGCCAATTTAAACCACAACAACATAACCCGACTGTTGCCCGGCGACAGCATTACTACGGTTTGGAATCAGGTAAATGTATCGGGAGGAATTGGTATCAATATTAAAAAAAGCTTTTACCTAAAGGGAAGCGGATATTTGTATTTCAGTGGTTATAATGCAGGCGATTTTGGCTTAAAAGGAACTATAAATCAGTATCTGGGTAATAAACACCGAAATATTGGAGAGTTAAATTTAAGTATCAACCTGATTTCAAAAACCCCGTGGTGGTTTTACCAACATTTTAGCTCGAACCATTTTAAATGGAACAACAATTTTAGCAAAGAGGCCTATCTTATTCTGCATGGAGATTACCGATACAAAAATATACAGGCCGGTGTTGATTTTACTACAATTGGAAACTATACTTATCTCAACGACAAACTAATACCATCGCAAGCTGAAAATGCCGGAACGGTTTTAAAGATTTACCTTTCAGGAAATGCAACAATTAAAAAATTTGGTATCGACACCCGGCTTACCTATCAGGCTACCAGCATGCCGTCGATAATAAGGGTACCGGCTTTTAACGGCTCCATGAACCTCTATTTTAAAAGCCCTGTTTTTAAACATGCTGCCACCCTGCAAACCGGCGTGCAACTTCGATATTTTACGGCATACCATGCCGATGCTTACATGCCTGAAATCAGGGCTTTCTACATACAAAACGATGTGTTAATCGGCAACTATCTTTGGGCTGATGTTTATGTAACTCTGAGGGTTAAGCGCGCACGGTTATTTATTAAGATGCGCAATGTAACCGGTTATTTTGAAGGCTACAACTACTGGCTTGCACCACATTATCCCGACCGGGATGCAGGATTCTATTTTGGTATATCGTGGCGGTTTCATGATTAACACAAATGATCAACAAAAAACCCCTTACAAATTGCAAGGGGTTTTTTCATTATGAAAAATAAAAAAAGAAAACGCTTTTAAATATCAAGACGCAGACGGGCAAAAATAAACCTTCCCCCGAAACCGAACTGTTGCGAGCGACGTGACCAGATAAACCTTCCTGAGCTTTGGTTCTCAGGAATGTTTTCATCCGGATAAATATCAAACAGGTTATTGGCACCTACAGTAACATTAATTTTGTTGGTAACATTGAACCCAATTGAAAGGTCGGTAATTATTTTAGCACTAAATACCTGCTGACGTTCGGGCAAATTGTTGGCCTCGGTAACTTCACCAAAGTAAACATTCCTTAGGAAGATATTCCATTTTTTATAGGTATAGAGGTTGCTTAAATTGATTTTTGTATGCGGAACGGCTTTTTCAAGAAAGATTTGTGCACGCTCATCAAAATAAACATCCAGCTGTCCCGACTCTTCCAAAATAGGAGATGCATGAATATCACCTACACGAACAGTTTTTGAGAAAGTACCCGTTAAGGTATTTACCAACGACGAATGAGGGCCTAAAGGCAGATTGTTTTCCAAAACAATATCCAATCCTTGCGAGCGGGTATCAATGGCGTTGGCAAAAAAGGCTGCTTTGGTAGCGCCTGCCATGCTAAATAGTTTTTCAAGTTCAGGAGTAGTGGGCTTAAACTGGCCTGTAAGTACAATTCTGTTTTGAATGGCAATTACGTATGCATCAGCAGTAATTTTCAGGAATGCAGCAGGAACCTTAGCTGTAAAACCAATACTTGCACTTTGCGAAGTTTCTTGTTTCAACCTTGGAATACCCAAAATATCAGCCACTTTACTGTCATTGGAAAAGAGTCCCACTTCTTCGGGTATTCCAACATCATTAAACAATGTGGATGTGGAGTTGAAATAAATTTGTTGCAACGATGGTGCCCTGAAACCGGTATTAACGGAAGCCCTGATATTGAAATTATCAGAAACTTTAAGACGGGTAGCAAGTTTACCATTTAATGTTGACCCGAAATCACTGTAATTTTCATAACGAACGGCAGCATCAAGAAGGAAGCTTTTTGAGAAATTTGCTTCTACGTCAACATAGCCACCAACATTATTTCTGTATTTTGACAATTCATTGCCGGGGCGGAACCCGGGAAATACCTGTACGCCTCCCGGACGTGATCTGCCAAAGAAATCGACAGGAGCTACTTGAAAAGGTGATTTAATAACCAGTCCGAGGGTATCATACGTAGCATAAGAGCCTTCGGCGCCGGCAAATATTTGATAATGTTCATTTCTGTACTCAGCACCCCAGGCAATGCTCAAACCTGACATGATATCGGCATACCTTTTACTCACATCCAGGTTAACGGTATTCTGCGAAAATGCAAAACCACCTGAATTATAGCTTGTTTTCGAAGCATTTTGCAGTGAAGCATTCAACGAGTTGGTCACCGTGTAATTCATACTGTTTCCACCATAGGTGTTGCTAAAATTAACATCCCATCCTTTAATGGTACCTTTAATACCCATCGAAATAGATTTATCAAGAATATCAGTTTCAATATGGGGTAAAAAGCCATTAATGTAGATAGGAGTATAGGTACGATTTTGATTGGGTAAACGGTAAAAACCGGCAGCATTACCATGGCGATAGCTTGTTCCGCCGAATGCATAAAACTTAGTACCATTTTTATCCAAAGGAATTTCCATATTGGCAAAGAACTTTCCGCCTCTGAGAGCCGACTGCCCGACATGCATAATATAGTCGTGGCGGGTTTGACCTCTTTCTGCCAACTCGGCATCGGTATAGTCAATAATATTGCCATCATTATCCGTTAAAGCAGCACGAACATCATCAAAAGAGGTTGCTGCCTGAATTTCATCTTTTGTTGCCTGGCTAAAAACAGAAGTCATTTGTGCATATTTCTGAATATCAGCAAGAGAAAGCTTTGAAATATCGGCTCCATCATTGTATGCCTGCCATTCAATAAC
>WGDP01000333.1 GCA_015493215.1 Bacteroidales bacterium
GTTTAAAGTTAAATTGCTATTTTTCATTATTCAATTATTTTATTGCAATATCATGAATTATAACTCGCCTCCGGCGAGTTATAATTTGTTAAATCCGTGTAATTCGATGACTTTTATCATCGAATTATACGGATGACACGAATTATGTTTTTCTTTCACACCTTTGGCGTGAAGGAAAAACATCTAATAAATATTCTATCAAAAATAACAACAATATTTAGATGTAATAAATTGCTTTAGTGCATCTTAGCAAGAACAAAATAGATTGAACTTTTAAACAACTTAAATGAAAACATTCCCGCCAAAAAGACATTTTGTCACCCTTGTTCCAATGGCACAGGTTTTGTCAATGACGAGACCTAAAACATAAAAAAAGAAACCATGGAAAAAAGACAAGGAAAAATTGGCGTAACAACGGAAAACATATTTCCAATCATCAAGAAATTCCTCTATTCCGACCACGAGATATTTTTAAGAGAATTGATATCCAATGCGGTAGATGCAACTCAAAAGCTGTCTGCATTGGCATCAATTGGACAATTTAAAGAGGAATTGGGTGACCTTACCATTAAAGTTGAGGTTGACAAAAAGAAAAAAACCTTAAAGGTAATCGACCGCGGAATTGGGATGACTGCCGATGAAGTTGAAAAGTACATTACTCAAATAGCTTTTTCGTCAGCCGAAGAGTTTATTGAGAAATTCAAGAATATTTCGGAAGAAGATCAAAAATCCATTATCGGTCACTTTGGCCTTGGATTTTACTCGGCCTTTATGGTGTCGGAAAAGGTAGAAATCAACACCAAAACCTACAAAAAAGGACCGGGCACCAAAGCCGTTCACTGGGAGTGCGACGGCAGCCCCGAATACACCATCACCGAAGGAAACAGAAAAGAGCGCGGTACCGAAATTATTTTGCACATCGATGACGAAAACAAAGACTTTCTGGAAGATTACAAAATACTGGAACTGTTAAACAAATACAGCAAGTTTTTGCCCGTGCCCATTCAGTTTGGCGAAGAAGAGGTGGAAGAAGAGATTGAAGGTGAGAAAGATAAGGATGGAAAACCTAAGACAAAAAAAGTTAAACGTCCCAGAATTATTAACAACACTAATCCCATCTGGAAAAAGAACCCCACAGACTTAACCGACGAGGATTACAACAAGTTTTACCGCGAGTTGTATCCCATGTCGTTTGAAGAACCTCTTTTCCATATCCATTTAAATGTTGACTATCCCTTTAACCTGACAGGAATTTTATACTTCCCCAAGGTTAAAAATGACATTGAGTTGCAAAAAAATAAAATCCAGCTTTACAGCAATCAGGTGTTTATTACCGACTCGGTTGAAGGCATTGTGCCCGACTTTTTAACCCTGCTGCACGGGGTAATCGACTCGCCCGATATTCCGCTTAACGTAAGCCGTTCTTATTTGCAGAGCGATGCCAACGTGAAAAAGATTTCGAGCTACATCACCCGTAAAGTAGCCGATAAATTGTTGGAACTGTTCAACAAAGACCGTGAAAAATTTGAGGCCAAATGGGATGACATCAAAACCTTTATTGAGTATGGAATGATATCGGAGCCAAAGTTTTGGGATAAAGCGGTAAAATTTGCTTTGCTGAAAAACACCGAAGGAAAATATTTCACCTTCGATGAGTATAAAGCAAAAATTGAGAATTTCCAGAAGGACAAAGATGACACGTTGGTTTATCTTTATGCCAATCATGCTGACGAGCAGTTTTCATATATCGAAGCTGCCAAAGAACGCGGCTACGATGTTTTGCTGATGGATGGTGTGCTTGACAACCACTTTATTAACACACTGGAGCAAAAATTTGAAAAGTCACGTTTTGCCCGTGTGGATGCCGACACCATCGACAAGCTTATCAACAAAGAGGATAAAATGCCTTCAAAGCTTGATGAAAAACAAAAAGAGACCTTGAAAAAAGACTTTGAGCGTAACGTGGACAGCAAACAGTTTGAAGTTTCGTTTGAAGATCTTAGCGAAACCGATGCCCCCGTTTTGATTACTCAAAACGAATTTATGCGCCGTATGAAAGATATGGAAGCGCTTGGCGGCGGCGGCATGATGGGCTTGGGTGCATTACCCGACACCTACAGCCTTGTTGTTAATGCTAACCACCCCATTGTTACCAAACTGGCCGAAGAAAAAGAGGATGCAAAAAAGGACGAGGTCATCAAACAACTGTACGATTTGGCTCGCCTTTCAAAAAACCTTTTAAAAGGAAAAGAACTCAGCGAGTTTGTAAAACGTAGTGTTGAGATTATAAAATAACAGTTTTTGCAGGCTGTTTGTTAAAAGCGTTCCGTTATTTGACGGAGCGCTTTTTTTATTTCCGCACTTAAGGAATAAAAATTTAGACTAAACTGCGAATAATACCAATTGTAATTCCAAATTTCCGATTAGGACTTTGGAATTTTATCCCGCTACTGGCGGGAGTAAATGCCAACCAGCCTACGGCGGGCAAAAGTACAGTATATTAATAAAATACATCAAAATATCAAATATTATTTTTGTGTCAAAATATATTTTTTAAACGGTTTTCTTTCATGCCTTAGGCATGAAAGAAAACCATCCCGACAGCTGTACGGGACGTTAAATCCGTTAAATTCGATGACTTTTATCCACGGATTACACGCCCGCCTGACCGGACGGGCAGGAATTATATATCGCCAACGGCGATATATAATTCTGAATAGGGGAAAATGAATAAATAGTTATTAATCTATTTATATATTACTGAGGCATAAAGAGAAACTTTAAACAACTTCTTGAAATAAGCAGAACGTTTTTTCTA
>WGDP01000334.1 GCA_015493215.1 Bacteroidales bacterium
CTGGTGAGCTATGTGTGGGCAGGAATCGGAGGCACTTTTTCTGTGGTAATTCTGCTTACGCTGTTTTGGAAACGCTATCACGGCAAAGCTGTTATTGTTACCATCGTTTATGGTATTCTGTTCACCATTATTTGGATAAACACAGGTATGGAAGCGGTAATCACTTCTCGCATAATGACCTTTACCACGACCTTTGTGGTAGCTGTTTTAGCTGCTGTTTTTTTAAACGTTCCATTACAAGAAAATTCTCCCAAAGCTGATCTTTATCATTCCGAAGGTCAATTGGGTTAAAGTTAGCAATGACAGCATTTCTAATGCCGGTATCAAAGAAATAGTATTTTGTCTTTTTTAAGATTTCTTTTCTAAGATTACTACTATATCCACCCAGCCTATAAATAATAAATGCTTTTTCAAGCAATTCAATATATCGTTTAACTGTTTTATTATCAATTATAAGATTTTGAGACAATTCATTAACAGATAACTGACGGATAGCTACCATAAATTAAAAGAGCTTTGTTCGGTAAAAGATACTTATTTAAATCCTGATAATAACGATATAATTTCATACCAATTGTTTCTGCAAAATGAAATAATATCATTCCTAATTCCAAATAATATCAGTATTTCTTGGATTTATACTCCAAATAATCACTGTTTTTTTTGGAGTTAGTTTCCCTAAAATTATATTGTTCAACAGAGTATTGAAACTAAAAACGACGGGGTAAATGAGCAGCAATGTTGTAGTAACCAAAGATCAGCGACAAAAAAAAGGCTCCGTAAAAACAGAGCCTTTCTTTAAGTTTGACAAGAAGATTTTACAATCCGAAAGTAATTCCGAATTTAATGCTGCTAAAGCCGGTGTATCCCAGCTCGGCAAACAGCCCCATTTTTTCGGCGAACATCCATCTGCCGCCCACAAAAATATCAGGCTCAACAGAGGTAAAACCGGAATAATCCTGGCTTTTTCCACTTATTCCTATTCCCAGTCCTGCACCTGCATAGGCATCCCACACATCACTTTCAAAAGCATGAACATGCCATGCAGCGCGTGCTCCGAAAAAGATACGGGGAAAAGCTTCGTTACCATAGTAAAAGTCGTTGTGCATACCAAGCTGAAATTCAGCCAGTCCGCCAAAGGATACCAATCCGATATCGCCTGTAGGAATGGCTCCATACTCACCACTAACATTAATGGTTGGAACAAAACCGTAACTGTGAGGAATTCCAACACCTGCGTTTAAGGCCAAATCGCCTTTGTTAAATACGTGTTGTGCTTGTGTTGCCGTCATTGCGGCAAAAATCAATACCAGTAAAATTGAAAATCTTTTCATAATTAATTGTTGTTAAAATTTCGACAAATATAATTTTTTTTCGTTCTGATTATTTAGCATAATTGATTGCTCTGGTTTCGCGAATTACGGTAATTTTAATCTGGCCGGGATAGGTCATCTCCTCTTGAATTTTACGTGACAGTTCGTAGGAAATTCTATCGGCATCCTTATCCGTTACGCTGTCAGCCCCCACAATTACTCTTAATTCGCGGCCTGCCTGAATAGCGTAAGTTTTTATTACGCCGGGATAGGTAAGCGCCATATCTTCCAATTTTTTCAACCGTTGAATGTAAGCTTCAACCACCTCACGGCGGGCGCCGGGACGGGCACCTGAAATGGCATCGCAAACCTGCACGATGGGAGCAATAAGGGTTTCCATTTCAATTTCATCGTGGTGTGCGCCAATGGCATTACATACATCGGGTTTTTCCTTGAACTTTTCTGCCAGTTTCATCCCGAGAATAGCGTGAGGTAGTTCCGTTTCATTTTCGGCAATTTTACCAATATCATGCAGTAATCCCGCCCGTTTGGCCTTTTTGGGGTTCAAGCCAAGCTCCGAAGCCATGGTAGCACTTAAATTAGCCACCTCAATGGAGTGATTTAGAAGGTTTTGACCGTAAGAAGAACGGTACTTCATGCGTCCCACAAGTTTTATCAGCTCGTTATGCATGTTGTGAATTCCAAGGTCGATAACGGTACGTTTTCCAACTTCCATAATTTCGTGTTCGACCTCTTTTTTTGTTTTGGCCACCACCTCTTCGATACGTGCCGGATGGATACGGCCATCGGTAATCAGTTTTTGCAACGAAAGCCGGCAGATTTCACGTCTGATGGGGTCGAAACCGGAAAGCAATATGGCATCGGGACTGTCGTCAATAATAATCTCTATTCCCGTTAAAGCTTCAAGTGCTCTGATATTACGTCCTTCGCGGCCAATGATGCGGCCTTTTATCTCATCACTTTCGATGTTAAATACGGTAACGGTATTTTCGATGGCATGCTCGGCAGCAGTACGTTGAATGGTTTCGATAACGATTTTTTTTGCCGTACGCTCGGCGGTAAGCCTGGCTTCGTCGGTTATTTCGCGAATGTGAACCATGGCTTCGGCTTTGGCCTCCCCTTTCAGGTTTTCAATAAGCTGTTCTTTAGCTTCTTCGGCAGACAGATTACTTATGTTTTCAAGTTGTTTTATCTGCTCAATGTGGAACCTGTCAAGTTCTTCCTGTTTTTTCTGCAACGCATCCAGCTGATGATTTAGCTTTTTCGATAACTGATCAGCCTCGCGCTGTTTTTTTTGTGCATCTTCAATTTTTTTCGACAATTGTGATTCACGCTGTCGTATCCGGTTTTCAGCCTTTTGAATTTGCTGATTACGGTCGTTAATAATTTTCTCATGCTCGCTTTTAAGCTGGAGAAACTTCTCTTTAGCCTGAAGAATTTTTTCTTTTTTTAGCACTTCGGCCTTTTCTTTGGCCTCTTCCAGTACAACCTGGCTCTTTTTTAAAAGGCTCTTTTTCATCACTGTGGCTGCTATCAAAGCACCCACCGCCAACGAAATCATGGCCACAATAATGTATAATAAATACTCCATTACAAAAATTTTTAAATCGCTTCATAATGGCTCAAATACAAAAAATGCCCGCAATAATTCGGGTTTAGCAAACCCCGGATAACATGGTTAAGGATGCCGGGATTTTCAGAAGTCCAGTGTCCGTTTTGCAACGAATCCCTCTAGGGTAATCAGGCCTTTCTTAGAACCCATCTAAGCTTATCCTTAAATGTATTAATGTTGAGTTTGCAAACAATGAATTACGCGGGCAAATCTTTATAATTTATATCAAAGAACGTGGTCGAAATTGTTTAAATGCTTTGTTAATAACTCATCCAGTTCCTTTAGCTTAGCTTCCATCTCTCTATCTTTAAAATTTCTTTCAGCCTCAAGACGAACTGTTTTTGTTGTATTCTGCAAAGCCACCATGGCAAATAAATCCTGATGGTCTTTGTAGTTAAACGCTTTTGAGTATGATTCTATTGTGCTGTTAACTACTTTTGTTGCCTTTCTAACATATTCCTCCTGCTCCCTCGCAACGGCCATTTTATAAGGCCTTTCAGCAATAACAACACGTATGTTTATTTTATCGCCCATTAACAGACTTTAACCATTTATTCACTCAAAACGCTGATGCATTTGTCAATTTCTTCAATAAACTCGTCGAGTTTTTCTTTGCCCTTTTCAACACCAATTTTGTATTCAAGCGCATTTGCAAGCGAAAGTTTAATAGCTCTATTATCTCTATCCTGCAAACGTTGCGATAACTTCAAAACCTGATCGGCCAATTCGGTTATCCTTCGCTTTAGCCTGGTATTTTCATCGCTCAAAGCCTCGTTAACCTCAATTAATCTCCTAATCTTGTAGTCAATCCCGGAAATTAAAAGTTGTTCGTTGGCCATTGCTTTAAAAACTTAGGTTGGCACAAAAATACTCTTTTTGATTACATTGTGCAACAACAATTTTATTTATCTTAGAGGATTGTTTTTTTAACCCTGATGTACAACCTGTTATGAACGAAGAGTTTTTATATTACCTGTGGCGGCACAAACTGATAAAAACCCCATTTTACACTACCGACAACCGCCCTGTTACTGTTGAGGAAACCGGCACTCAAAACCACGACAGCGGCCCCGATTTTTTATTTGCCAAAATAAAAATAGACGATACGGTATGGGCGGGAAATGTGGAAATGCATGTCCGCTCGTCTGATTGGTATAAACACGGGCACAACACCGACCGCGCCTACGATACGGTGATTTTACATGTGGTTTTTGAACACGATAGGGAGGTGTTTACCGGTTCGGGACAAAAAATTCCGGTGGTTGAGTTAAAGGAAAGATTTGACAAATCAATATACGAAACCTATCTTTCACTTATCGGATCGGGCGAATCAATTGCCTGTGCAAACATGGTAAACCGGGTAAGCGATTTGGAAAAGCTTTTTTGGCTTGAACGATTAATGGCAGAACGACTGGAGATTAAAACCACTCAAATTGAATTGGATATAAAAAACAGCCGGGGTAACTTTCAGGAGATATTTTATCAAAAACTGGCACGAAATTTCGGGTTTAACACCAACAGCGATTCCTTTGAACAACTGGCCAGATCGCTTCCCCTGAAAATATTGCTAAAGCACATCGACAACAAGTTTCAGTTGGAAGCGCTGTTATACGGTCAGGCAGGATTGCTGCGAAAAAACTACAAGGATGATTATCCGGCCAGACTAAAAACGGAATATGACTTTCTTGCACAGAAGTACAATTTGAAGCCCTTAAACATTGGCGTATGGAAATTTATGCGGATGCGTCCAACCAACTTCCCAACCATTCGTATTGCGCAGTTTGCCACCTTGCTTTACCAGTCGGGAGGTTTGCTCGATAAAATTCCGGAAATGAAAAGGCTTAGCGATGTACTTTCATTACTTATGGTTTCCTCATCCGAATATTGGAAAAACCACTACCGC
>WGDP01000335.1 GCA_015493215.1 Bacteroidales bacterium
GATTTTATATTCCTGTGCATTCGGAAATTTGCGCAATAATAAAATTACATCAATGGTAAATCTGAGTAAACGATCGGATAATTCAGGAGTCACGGGGAAAAGTTTAAAGGAAAAAGTTTAAAGGAAAAAATTAATAAGATATTTATGCTGAATAGTTGACAACAAGTATCATTTAAATACGCTTACTTTTTACTTTGAATTTTTAACTTTTTACTTTGAATTTTTAACTTTACTTCCTAAAAATGGCCACCATCGAAACGGCGAGGGAAGCCAGTACGCTGGCAAGCGACAAGAAATAAGCTGTATTATCCCTTGTTCTGGGTGGTTTTTGCGGAACAACAATCTGACTACCCGGTTTAATTTTACCATTCTTCGGTGCGGTAACACCATTGGCATAAAGAATATAAACTTTTGATTTCTTGGCATCTTTTGCATACCCCCCTGATTTGTCAATGTAAGATTTCAGGGAATGTCCTTCAACAAAGCGAAGGCTCATTGGGTTCAGAACAGCACCAACCACACGCACGGTCTGTTTTACAGTGGGAATGTTAATAACATCTCCTTCTTTCAGCACATAGTCCTGCGGGCCGCCCGGATTCTTCAATATCTCAGGCAAGTTAAGCTCCACCAATGTTTTATTCTGCCTAATTTTAGCCATCTGTGCCGAATCAATACGCCGGGTAGAATCGGATAAAGAGAGTTGCAGTAATTTTTCTTTCTGGGCAAGGTTTGCCGCATTCATCCGTGTTAAAGTTGCTCCCGGAGCATAAGCAAACTTTGTCAGTCCCCCGGCCCGTTTTAAAAGATCGGAGATGTGTTCGTTTTTCGAAGTTATCGTATAAGATCCGGGATAATTAACTTCACCGTTGATTGTAACATTTTTCTGTGAAAAATAGGAAGGAGTACGGCGTATAAATACGTAATCGTAAGGTTTAAGGACAAAATTTTCTTTTCCCCCTTCAATTTTCAACGACTTGTCTATCTTCAGCGTATAGACGGTAGCCAGTTTGTTGTTGGGTTTTGAAGCCTCCTGTTCCGAGTTTCTGCGGGCTATCTCCACATAAGACCCCGAAGCCGAAACCTTAAAACCACTGGCAAGGAAAACCAAATCTTTAATGGTCATATTGTCGTAATAGGGATAACGACCCGGCTTCTGAATTTCCCCGGAAATATTCACATAACGCGCTTCACGCATAGAGAAAATGGTATTGATGATTACCACATCTTCCCGCTTGAGCGTGATATCCGTTTTGTGCTGTAACACCGCATTCACATCAAAAGGTACCGCCTCTTTGGTAAGGTCTTCTTTTTCGCGGATAATCAGGCCGCGGTTAGAATAAACATCCTCCTTCACCCCATCGGCTTTATTAATGAGGTCCGACAATTTCATTCCGGGCATTAGTTCATACGTCCCGGGACGATATACGGCACCTTTGATAATAACCCTGTTGGCATAACGGTTCAGGATAGCTCCGGCCGAAACCACATCCCCGTTTTTCATAGGAAAATTTGCATACGCGTTTTCATTCACATCAATCACTTCTTTCTGTTTATCCGTCAACCTGTTAACAGAAACCATCGCCCTGTAAGCAGAATCTGTAAAGCCCCCGGCATAATCAATAAGGTTTTTTAGTGTTTCGCCCTTCTTCAAATCAAAATACAAATCCCTTTTAAAGTTTCCGGATGTTTGCACACGGATTTTATAAGTAGGGATAAAAATCACATCCTGGTCACGCAATTGGGCATTCCCTGAAGTGTTTCCGGTCAACAGAAAATCGTAAACATCAATGGTTTTGATTACCTTATTATTTCTAATCAGTTTTATATCTCGAAAAGAGCCGTTTCTATTGGGCCCTCCCGAAAGGTATAATGCATTAAAAACAGTAGCCGTTGCCGGCAGGCTGTAAGTGCCGGGGGCATTGGCCTCACCGATGATATTTACTTTTATCGCACGCAAATTACTCAAACTGACCATAGCCCAAGTGTCAGGATTCTCTTTGGCAAGTCCGCCGTATATTTCGGTCAACCTCTCTTTTATTTTTTTGCTGGCTTTATCAAAATTCATCCCGGCCACATAGATAGGCCCCAAAGAAGGAATATAGATGGCCCCTGTTTTATCCACCTGTACCTGATAAGTTTGCTGACTGGCACCCCATACATTAATAGACAAAGCATCACCGGTTCCCAGCACATAATTTTTTGGTGTGGGCAGGTTTACCGAAGGATTGAAAGAAAGTTTCTTATTGTTGAAAAGATTATACCCAAAGGTTTTTTGAGCTATGGTATCTACTTTTACCTGTGCCTTTTGAGAATAGGAATAGAGAAGGGAATCCCTGTTCAGGGAAGCAGAAGGTATTAATGCCGCTGACCTGCCTTGACCGGAAACCGAGGGCAAACGCTGAATACGGCTCATCAACTGATTAATCTGTGTTTGTGTTGCCCCCCTCGCTTTAGCCAGCGAAATGGCCTGGTTAATACTTAATCCACTGCTTTTCACTTTATTGACAATAGCCGCAATCTGGCTGTCGCTCAAACTTTGTACATCAGTGGTGCTGACCTGCGCCAGGGCAACGGTTGTCCCCATAAAAAACAAGAGAATGAGAAATGTAATA
>WGDP01000336.1 GCA_015493215.1 Bacteroidales bacterium
TATTGTAAACCAGAAAAGTGAATATCTTTTTTTAACCCACCCCTTTATCCTCCCGACAAAAGTCTCCCGACAAATGTCGGGACAGGCTCTCCAAGGAGGGAAATTTGGAATTCATTTTTCTGGTTTATAATATTTTACACTCAATATCATTATGTTAACTTTAAAAAACTTCGATATATATACCTTAAACCTTTCTGAATTTTGGTTTGATAAGAACCCTGAGCGACTGGTCGTAAGTAAAATAGCTCCATGTCCAACTTAAAAAAACAAAGAGCTTGTTTTTTACGCCCACAATAACAAAAAGATGTACCATCGACCACAGTACCCAGGCAACAAAGCCATGAATGCTGCCAAAGGGCATGTCGGCCACTGCAAGGTTACGGCCTATGGTTGCCATGGAACCTTTGTTTTTGTATTCAAATAAAACAGGTGGTTTATTGTTGTTTAGCCGGTGCAGGTTTTTTGCAAGCAGATCGGCTTGTTGGATGGCTGCCTGTGCAATCTGCGGGTGTCCGTTGGGATAGTTGGGAGTTTTCATCAGGCAAACATCGCCGAGGGCAAAAATATTATTGTAACCTGAAATGCAATTGGTTCTGTCAACCAAAATGCGCCTGCCACGGGTAAAAGCCTCCTCTTTCAGGCCTGTAACTGTATTGGCAATAACGCCGGCAGCCCACACTACGGTTTTTACGGGAATGTTTTTTTCGCCGGAGGTTTGCAGCAGGGAGCCGTTGTAATCCAATACTTTGGTGTTTAAATAAACTTCAACGCCCAGCCTTTCAAGGTACTCCTTCGATTTTTCCGACGAATGTTCCGACATGGAGGCCAACAGTTTTGGAGAGGCTTCAAAAAGCATGATTCTCATTTTTGACAAGTCCAGTTCGGGATAGTCTTTTGGAAAAACAAATTTTTTCATCTCCGCCAAAGCGCCGGCCAGCTCCACTCCGGTAGGGCCTCCGCCCACAAGGGCGATGTTCATAGATTCTTCAATCTTTTTGCTATCGGTTTCCAACAGTGCCTTTTCAAAGTTTTCGAGAATGGTATTTCTGATTAAAATGGCATCGGAAGCCGTTTTCATGGAAAAGGCATACTTTTCAATGGTTTTTTGTCCGAAGAAGTTGGTGTTGGCTCCAATGGACAGGACAAGGTAGTCGTACTTCAGTTTACCAACGGTAGTAGTAATTTCGTTGTTTTCGGTATCAATATGGGTAATTTCGGCAATACGAAAATGGATATCTTTTTCCTTTTGTAAAATTTTACGAATGGGGAATGAGATAGCCGTAGGTTCCAGCCCTGCCGTGGCAATTTGGTATAAAAGTGGCTGGAAAAGGTGGAAATTGTTTTTATCGAGAACCACAATCTGAAAGCCCTCACAACCTATTTTTTTAATCAGCTTTAAGCCTGCGAACCCGCTGCCAACAATTACAATGCGTTTTTTATTGTTATTGGGAATGTTGGCAATGTATTGCTTGTTATTGTTCATTGTTTGGTTTTTTATTAATGAAGTTGTTTAAAGTTAACTCTTTATTCCTCCGATAGCTTCGATAACTATCGGAGGAGCTATCGGAATAGTAATATATAAATCGACTAACAAGTATTTATTCATTTTCTCCTATTCAGAATTATATCTCGCCAACGGCGAGATATAATTCGTGTAATCCGTGTAATTCGTTGATAAAAGTCATCGAATTTAACGGATTTATCGAATTATGGTTTTCATTCATGCCAAAGGCATGAATGAAAACCGTTTAATAATTTATTTTGACACAAAAATAGCTTTTGAAACTTTGATACATTTTATTAACATACAGTACCTTATCTACAAGACACATCAATGACTTTAAACAACTTCAATAGGATGTCATAGTTTTATATCTTAAAGAATGACTACCTTTTTTGAAATCATTCCTGATCCGGAAATTGATATGCGGACAAAATAGATTCCGTTTGGCAACGAACCTGTATTCCAGGTTGTATTGTGTGCTCCTTTGGCCATTTGCTTTTTGGCAATGGTAGTTACGGTTCTTCCTGTAAAGTCGATGGCTTCGATGGTAACCTTTGCGCTTTGTTTAATATTGAAACTGACGGTTAGGTTATCAGTAGCCGGATTGGGATAAACGGAAACCCCATTTGCAGCACCGGAGATAATATCTTCGATTCCTGACACATCAAGATTGTATTGTGCTTCGGCAGCAAAAACAGGAGCCAGTCCGTCGGGTTGCTCAGGAAGAAACGGGATACCGTCGCCATCAGAATCGTTGCCTGTTTCTCCCGTAGGGTCAAATTCTGCCAGCTGCATGGCATTGGCAACCTTTTTAAAGAAACGGGTATAAATAGTTGCTCCTTCGGTATGTCCGCCAACAAGTACCGCTTCGCGCAGGGCACCGGTAATTACGGCAAAGTTAAAGGGGGTATAGGTGGCCATATTGTTTCCATATTCTGTTTTGAAGCCCATTAGCTGAGGTACATAGTAGTTATCGATTAAAAAGTTGTAGGCTTCATCTGCAGCATTCAGGTAGTCGTTGTTACCCGTTAAATCGTAGGCGGCATAAAGTCCGCGAGCGGCGGCAGCCTGAGCAACAACCGTTTTTGCGCTGTTGTCTGGGCCTTGTCCGATGGTGTATCCATTGTAGAATCCACCGTTGGCATCTTTAAGTTTGTGTATCATGTAATTGGCCTGTGCGTTAATGGCATTTAATATCATGGGTTCCATGGGTGTTGTTGCAAACTCCTGATCCATTTTAACAAGAACCATGGTTAGATAACCGGCATTGAGGGTACTTATATCGTTTCCCGGAGTGGTGGCACCGTTTTCAAGTCCGGAGGTGTTTACAAAAGTACCTTCGGTACCGTTAAAGTGCATGGCCATCAGGTTCATAAAGATAATTTTACTGGTGCCCATCATCAGATCGAAAGGGCCGGGTACGCCTGTTTGTGCCATAGGGGCAGGAAAGGGGTTGCCGTCGAATACTGTGTGATAGGCAAGGTGAGCTGCATCGCTGCTGTTGTTTGGGTCGGCCATGTTTTTAAAGTTAAGGGTTCCCCATAGGTACGACAATTGGTCGAAAAGGTCGCTGCTTGCATCGGTAACTTCAAAGGAGCCTGCTTTGGGTGGCATCATGGTTCCACCGGGAATTTCGGTTACGGCAATTTGATGCGGGAAGTAAAGTATTCCGTTGGCGGGGTCGTAGGTCATTGGGTCAACGGCTTCCAACGAATCGCCATTGTAAGCAAGTTGGCCTATGAGTAGCTTTGTTTTGTTGATGGCTTCGGCTGTTAAAACCTGGCCGATAAATCCGTCGGTGGCATCACCGCCATAAAAAATGTTGTTGTAGGGGTCAAAATTAGGGCTTCCGGTTGAATCGGGGGAGTTGGTTCCATCGGGGTCAATACCGTTATCCACCGAATCGTGAAAGCTGCCCAGCATATCTTGTGCCCAGAGATATTGTTTCATTAGGGTTTGTCCCATGGCTCCCAGATTCAGGGTTTTGTCCATTAAAGATCGATCCCAGCGAAGGCTTTCGAAGTTTGTACGAAAATCATCAGCTACCGGTTGAGGCAGGTGAGGGTCGCCACTTTGAAACTCGGCAAACTGCGGCCATGGGTTCATGGGAGCCATTCCGCCCGAAAGCATTGAAAAGTGCATGATGGTTTTCATCAGTTCATCGTCGTTTTTAAAACCGTTGGGAGTGCCTCCGGTGTACATGCCGTCGAAACTATCGGGTTCCATGGCTGCTTTTTGAACAATGACGGGTGCCCACATCATGTGAAGGCCGATACCGGAACGTGAAATAACGGTTCCCAACTGATAACGTGAGTATTCATAATTTTCAATTCCCAAGGTGTATGAGATGGAATCGGGTTGATTCAATACCATTGGGTCGAGGTCGTCGAGGTTGTAACCAAGGGCTTCGGCAAAAGGTTCGCCGCTTTCGTTGATTTCGTTGGCAAGCAACATTTGGCCTTTGGTTTGGAAGGTTTGGGTGGAGGTTATCACCACCTGTGCTGTTGTAATATTAACCGCAAAAAGTACGCTTAATAAGATTGATAAAATTGTTTTCATGATTAAAATTTTTATGATTTATTTGATTCGGTTTAACAGACGATTTTAATTTTGTTTCCTGACAGAGTTTTTTTATGAATGTTTTATTATGATGGTTTAAAACCCTTTAATTTCAGTATTTTGCAATAAGGATTTTTTTAAAACAATTCTTTAATTTGTTTTGGTTTCCTGTTCATTCAACTCATCCAGGGCTTTAAGAATTTCTTTTACAGAGGCGCGTTTTTTATAGTCGGGGTTAAAC
>WGDP01000337.1 GCA_015493215.1 Bacteroidales bacterium
CTCATCCGGATTTTCCCATATTTCTCCGGCCGTTCATCGGTTTTCACCGATTTTTCTATCTTTACCTCACCAAACAGCACCGCAATTTTGAACCCTGCAAAACAAAATACCATCACAAATAACCGAAAAGTCCACCACTACCCCTTCGGCCTCACCCAAAAAGGCTACAACAACCTCACCACCTCCCTCGGCAGCGCCGGCGCAAAGAAATACCAGTACAACGGCAAAGAGTTACAGGATGACTACGGGCTGGACTGGTACGATTATGGGGCGAGGTTTTATGACCCGGCTATAGGCAGATTTCATACGATAGATCCTCATGCTGAGAATTATTTGAGTTGGACACCTTACAACTATGTCGCAAATAACCCAATTAATACAATTGACCTAGATGGAAGGGATTGGTACCAAGATAAAAATGGAAATACTATGTGGCAAAAGGGAAATGCTTCTGTTAAGGGTTATAAAAATATTGGGGCTAAGTATACTCAAAATATTGGTAGTAATACCACCGTAACATATGATCAAAACGAGCCTTCTGAGATGACAGAAACTGTATTGCAACCCAAAGATTGGAAAACCCAAAGAGCTGATGTGGCTCATGGAGAAGCTGCAGATGAACATGGGAATAAAGTGGGACCAAATGGTAACTGTTTTGTGGAAAGCGGAAAAATGGTAACAGCTAGTGGCGCAAAGTCATTAGATTCTCCTTCCAATAATATTTCAAATACTAAAGATGGAGTCAAATATATAGATTCTCAAGTCAGTCAGGGGAAATCAGTAAGACTTCACGTAGATAGAACTGGTGATAATAAGGGAGATCATTGGGTCGCTCTTTCGTCAGCAACATATAATTTAAAGAACCAAACTGCGAAATATAATTTTTATGACCCGGGAACCATCCGTAAACCAGCAGGAATAAGTAAAACTAACTCCCTATCTCTAAAATCAGGAGTGCTTCAAGGTACAACCGATTATTCTGGAAAAACATATGTTGTAACAGATGTTCGTAAAAATAAACAGCAATGAAAATTATAGTTATATCTGTTCTGTTGATAATTTTTTCATGTTTCGGAATAGAATTTCCTCAAAATGAAAAAGTGCAAGAACATTCTTTTAAAGATTATATTAATACTTTTTCGACAAAGAATCTTCCATTAAAGTTTGATCGTAAAGACGTATTTGATTTATCGAAATTGGTTTTTGATTCTGTTACGTTGAAGTACAAAAGTGTGTATCCTGAAGTGAAGGAAATATATAAGAATTTTGTGCCAAAGGATATATTAAAGAATCGGTCAACCAAAAATTTTAGGTGCCTTTTTGTTTTACCTGAAATTAATAAAGTGATACCCGTAATTATTGGGGAAGATTTCTTCAGGTTTGGAGAGCAAAATATGCTGAAACTATTCCTTATTACATACAATAAAAAAGGACAAGTACTTGATTTTATACAAATGGCTGGGTATAGTATTGATGAATTTGTAGAATTGGCCGATGTTCAAGGCGAGCAAATAAAAACGTGGAATTATCAATATGAACAAGAACCTCCTTCTAACAATGATCCGTATTTATTTTATTTTCTGGAAACAAGAAAAACTTATAAAATTAACAGTACAGGCCATATAATAAAAATTGGAGAGTTTTCACGAAAAGGATATTTTAAAGAAAACGGGTGGGAAGGATACATCTTTGTTAAATAAGGGTTTGAAATCAGACCAATCAAATACCGAACATCTGTAATACTTAAGAATAAAACTGAAAAAGCCCGGCACAAGCCGGGTTTTTCCTTTCTAACCCCCCTCTGGCGGTATCCCTTCGGCCATGTGCATCTTGTGTAGGCCAAAAAACATAAAGATTTTTGCGGCAAAAAGTCACAAGATGAACAAAGAAGAAAAACGCCGGCAGATGTTATCGCTGGCAGGGCAATGGCAGCAGAGTGGCAAGAGCCAGGTTGCCTTTGCCAGGGAGAACAACATTAAGCTTTTTACGTTAAGGTATTGGATTAAAAAGCGGCGGCAACAGGAAGGCCCCTCAGCCTTTATTCAGTTGAACGAACCCACAGGCATGGGCATCATCCTTCGCTATCCCAATGGTGTTGAACTAATGCTCCCCATACAAACACCTGCAAACCTGATTAAAGGCCTGGTTAACCTTTAGTGTATGTTTTCCATTACCTCAGGGCGGTATTTCTTATACCGGGAGCCAACCGATATGCGGAAAAGCTTTGACGGGCTTTGCGGCCTGGTACAGGGAAAACTTGGCAAAAACCCCATGAGCGGTGATTTGTTCATTTTCATTAACAAACAACGAAACCGTATTAAACTGCTCAGATGGGA
>WGDP01000338.1 GCA_015493215.1 Bacteroidales bacterium
TTCCGGGGGTATAATTAATTTGATTGGAGTAATTCAATGATTTGATGTAGTTGTCGATGGCTTTTAAATATTCACCTTTATAATAATGTACGTTGCCAATGTTGGCATAAAGGGCTAAAATTCTTCTTTTATATTTTCTGCTTTCCGGTTCTTTTTCAAGTAACTGGCGGGTAAGTTCCACACCCTTGTTTAGGGCTGATATGGCTTCTGCATATCTGCCCTGCACAATATTGGTTACGCCAAGGGCATTGTAGCTGTTGGCCAGCATAAAAGGGTGGTTAATCTTTTTGGCGGCGATGATGCCTTTATTGGCATACGCAAAAGCCGAATCGGTTTCGCTGTACATGTATAACCATGCCAGGTCGAGACAAGTTTTTACATAGTTTGTGTCCACTTGGGAAACGGAAAGAATTTGTTTCAGGCTGTCAGCCTGATTGTTTTGTGAATATGATTGTTTAACCGAAATAAACAGAAACAAAGCAATCATCATTAAAGTTGATGCTAAAAGTGTTGATTTTGTGGCCATAATATTGCTTTTAGTAATGGACTTGTTTAAAGTCTTTCATTCTTCTATATCAATCAGTTTGTGTTTGATGGCGTAAATAAGCAGGCTGACGATATTTTTTGAGCCGGTTTTTGAAACAAGGTTGTTTTTGTGTGTGTCCACCGTACGTTTGCTGATAAACAGCTTTTGTGCAATTTCATCGTTGGACAGCCCTTTGCCGATAAGTTGCAGCACTTCCAACTCGCGATCGGTTAGTGCAACGGTATCATCACCGGTATTCATTACCTTTTTTGTAAAGTAGGGAAGCAGTTCGGGAGAAAAGTAGTTTTTACCCGAGTTAACAAGTTTGATGGCGTTGTAAAGGGTTTCCTTTAGCACGTTTTTTAGTAAAAATCCCATGGCGCCGGCCTGAATAATCCGTTCCAGAAACTCCTCTTCGCCATAAGTTGACAGTACAAGGATTTTTGTTTCGGGATATCTTGACAAAGCTTTTTCGGTGGTTTCAATGCCGCTGATGCCGCCCATTTTCAAGTCCATCAAAACCACATCAAAATCAGTGTTTCCTAATGAACTTAAAAACTCTTCGCCGCTTTCAGCTTCTCCAACCACTTCAATTTCATTGGTTTTATTAAAAATCATTTTTAGCCCGTCACGAAATATTTCGTGGTCGTCAACAATAAAAACTTTAATTGGTAAATTCATGGTGATACAACTTTAGTGTTTAAAAGTAATAATTATTTTGATTTCCGGGGTATTTGTCCCTGTTTGTATTTTTTGGGATTGAAGGCTGATTTGCCGTTCTTGCGTTTCTGATTACTCGCTATTGAAACCTCCTTACGCCACGCTCCCGCACTACCTAATAACCATTGTGTTTTGTATGTGGTATGCATAACATTTACATAATCAATATAATAACATCTTTTTCCTTCTGTCTCCACATCAAAAAAAATTACCTATGAGTACCATTTGAGTACCTGTAAAACTTGGATTTGGCTATTGTATGCGCCTACTTTTGTCTTCTCAAATAATGAATGTAGCTATGATACTCATCTCCGCAATCAAAAACAGTATAGTCATCTCGTCTGACCAGGTTATTAACAAAGGAGTCGTTGAAATTGGAAAAAAAGATACACATAAAAGCAAAATTGTTTCAGTTTCCGGTACCAACTTTATAAGGATTCCGGTAAAGGAAAAAGGCCGGTATAAAGTAAAGGTAACGCTTAGTGAGCAATATTATTCAAAAACGGTAAACGTATTTTAATCTTAAAAATAAAAAATAATGAAAAAGTTAACACTATTTGTTTTAACTGTGGTATTTGGTTTAACCTCTGCATTTGCACAGGTAGCCATTAATAACAACGGAGCAAGTGCCGACAACAGTGCCATGCTCGATGTGAGTTCAGCGGCTAAGGGATTGCTTGTTCCGCGTATGACAGCTTCCCAACGCGATGCTATTAACAGTCCTGCCCAAGGCCTTATGGTTTATGACACTGATGACAGCACCTTTTATTACTACAAAAAGACTAGCTGGGTTAAAATAGGAAAAGGCGCTTCGGGATGGGATGCAAACGGTAATTATATTTATACTTTAAGTGACAGTGTGGGTATCGGAACCTCTACACCGCAAGCCCAACTGGAAGTAAATAGCAATAGTGCAGAAAAAACCCTGAAAATCCTTAACAATACAAACCTTACCGACCCTTCTTCGTCAGTGTATGGAAGTTATATCAAAATGACCGGAACGGGTGCCGGCTTTCACTATGGTACATATCAGTTGTTTAACAGTACGGGAAATGGTTCCCATATCGGGTTGTGGAACGAACTGTCTGGTTCCGGCTCAGGATATCAATACGGAAGCATTCAGGATATCACCAATTCAGGAGACGGGGTTCAGTATGCAACCTACAATAGTTTAAACGGATCCGGAACAGGTAATAAATACGGTTCATACAACACAATATCTAATTCTGCCGGTGGTACACATTACGGGGTTTACAGCGATGTGCCTGGGCACGGTAATTATGCCGGTTATTTTCTCGGCAATTCGTATATAAGCGATAGTCTGGGAGTGGGTGTAACCGACCCGGCTGCCCGTTTGGATGTGGATGGTTCCTTCCGGTACAGGGACACGCACCAGAGCAAAGGGATGATTTTAACTTCCGATGCCGACGGCAATGCTTCCTGGGCAAACGGGGATACCGTGAATGGCGGCGGATGGACTGTTTCGGGAAATTATATTTACAATACAAATGACAGTGTGGGCATAGGAACCTCTACACCTGATGCCAGTTTAACCGTACAGGGTAGAATCTCGGAAACAGGAACCGGACAATCGGTTTTTCTTGGAGAAGGAGCAGGAGTTAACGATGACTTTACTGACGAAATGAATACGTTTGTGGGATACCAATCCGGGCACAAAAATGTTTCCGGATCTCAAAATACAGCTATTGGACATAACGCATTGTTTACATGTAACAGATGGGGAAATACTGCTGTGGGTTACTCAGCAATGTATTCAGATACATTGGGAATTTATAATACTGCCCTGGGGTGGGAAGCACTTTATTACAACAGTACAGGAGATTATAATACTGCCATTGGCCAATCGGCACTTGTAAATAACAAAGCCAACTCAGGTTCGGTTGCCATAGGTTATCATGCTATGTATAGTGCCGATAACCGCACTTCGGGAAGAACTACTTATAATACTGCCGTTGGTTATGAAGCGCTTAAAGGTAGTTCGATACCGGCTGATAACACCGGACAGAACAATACTGCTATTGGATATCAAATCTTATATTCAAATACATCCGGATATGGCAATATTGCCGGTGGAACAAAAGCACTCTATTCAAACACCACCGGATATCATAATATTGCCATAGGAGATTCAGCATTACATAATAATTCTACCGGATTTTCTAATGTGGCGATGGGTGTTGGGGCACTTTTCCACAACACGATTCAAAACAATTTGGTAGCTATTGGCGACTCGGCACTTTTTAATAACAGTTTGGGCGCAACATCAAATCAAGCATTTTTTAATACAGCAGTTGGATCAAAAGCACTTTTTTCAAATACAACAGGCGGATCCAATGCAGCTTTTGGAAGTGATGCACTATATGCCAATACAACCGGAATTGATAATACGGCATTAGGAAATCATGTCCTGTACAACAACATTGGAGGTCATTACAACACTGCCGTAGGGGACTTTGCTCTTTACGAGAATAAAGGCAATGCCGGGTCTGTAGCCATAGGATATCATGCTATGCGATATGCAGATAACCGTACCTCCGGCAGAACCACTTATAATACTGCCGTGGGTTTTGAAGCGCTTAGAGGTAGTTTGACGCCGGCAAATAATACAGGGCAGTATAATACATCTTTAGGTTACCAGAGTTTATATAATAATACAGGAGGTGGAACTAATACAGCCTTGGGATGTAAGTCACTCTATACAAATACGGCCGGTTCCTATAACACCGCTACAGGAGTCTCTTCTCTCAGGGAAAATACATCGGGAGAAAAAAATGCTGCCATAGGATACAACGCTATGTATCACAACAATACCGGGAAAAGTAATACTGCCAACGGTTACGAAGCTCTTTTTAATAATACCACCGGTTATTCCAATGTGGCCATCGGTGTACATACACTTTATCACAACACCGTCCGTAGCAACCTGGTAGCCATTGGCGACTCAGCACTGTTTAATAACGGAACCGGAGCATCAGGAAGCGACGAAGCTCTCTATAACACAGCTGTAGGATCTAAAGCCCTTTATGAAAACACTACAGGGAACACTAATACAGCTGTTGGGTTTAAATCCCTATACGAAAACACTACAGGGTACAATAATACAGCAAATGGTACTGTTGCAATGTATGATAACACGACAGGACACGATAATGTTGCTACCGGTTATAATGCATTGTCAGATAATACTACAGGAAACTGGAATACTGCTATAGGCAATTTAGCATTGGTTCACAACACAACAGGACACGATAATACAGCCATAGGTTATCAAGCATTATATGAAAATATTACAGGTAGTCAAAATACCGTTATTGGTAATCAATACTATCTTATGACCGGCGCCTACTCAAACACTACTGCTTTGGGATATGATGTTTATATAACCGCCAGCAATCAGGTACGTATTGGTGATGACAATGTAACATCCATTGGAGGTTATGCCGATTGGACGAATCTTAGCGACAAACGGTTTAAAAAGGATATTAAAGAAAACGTGCCAGGCCTCGATTTTATCTTAAAACTTAAACCCGTTACCTATCACCTTGATTTGGAAAAGCTAAACCGTTTTCTCAATATCCCCGATTCTATTTCCAAATCTGATGATTTTAATATTGAATCCATGAAAAAGAAAGAGGCAATGACACAAACGGGCTTTCTTGCCCAAGATGTGGAAAAAGCCGCCGAATCGTTGGGATACGATTTTTCAGGGGTAGATAAACCTGAAAACGATAATGATTATTACGGCCTGCGTTATGCCGAGTTTGTGGTGCCCCTTGTAAAAGCCGTTCAGGAACAGGAGGATAAAATTGAGCAACAACAGCAAACCATTGCCGCACAAAATAAAACCATCGCAAAGCTGCAGGAAAAAATAGCCGAAATTGATCAGCTGAAACAGGAAATAGAAGAAATAAAAAATAAATAAACCGAAGGTAGGATTTTGGTTTTGCAAAAGTCTGTCAAACACCGTTTTGGCAGGCTTTTCTTTTTTGGCTATTCAAATTTTGTAAGCTGCTGGTTTTATTGGCTTCCGGGATGTAACAAATTGCTTATAAATCTGTTCAAGTCCTCATCAGCTCGTAAACCTAATTTAACTTTTAGCCGGTGGCGTGCATTTTTAACACTGTTGGGCGAAATATTCATAATTGAAGCAGTCTCCTTGGGGGTCATTCCTATTTTAATAAGCGCGCACAAACGCACCTCGTTTTCTGTTAAGTCGGGATTGATTTTTTTGAGTTGTTCAATAAACCCCTTATTAATCTGTTCAAAATACATTCTAAACAAATGCCAGTCGTTTTCCGATTTTAAACTGTGAGCAAGTTGCAGCTTTAACCGTGTCAGCATTTTTAACTGTTTATCACCTTTGGCATCTGTAATTTCTTTCAGGCTGGTGTCAATATCCTGTAATAGCTTCGTTTTTTGCATCATGTTTAACGAGTGCATGGTTAATTGCCTCGTTTGAGAATTTATTTCTTCCTGTAATAATTTCGACTGTATCCGGCTTTGCTCAAGGTTTGCTTTTGCCAGCATTTCGTTTCTGCGCGCAATAAGGTTTTTCTGATGGCAGATGATACGTTCGCTTTTGCGCTTAAGGTATATATATACGGTTAGTGTTATAAAAATTAAAACAGTAACAATGATAATAAAAATAAGCGCATGGTTTTTTACTTTTTCGGTTTTACTTGCAACCTCCAGCTGCAATATCTTTTTCTGCTTTTTTGAGCTTTCGTATTTGGCCTGCAGCTCATCAAGTTTTAATTGAACCTCTTTCCCGTCAATACTGTCGCGGTAGGAGATGTATTGTTTGTAAACAGGCAGAGCCTTTGGGCTGTTTATTTTTTCGTACAGCTGTGCCAGCGATTTAAGGCTTGATTTTATTTTGTTGGCGTAGTTTATTTTTCGCGACAGTTTGTAAGCCTGTTGTAAATAGTATTCTGCCGAATCGTAGTCGCCCGATTGCATAAATATTGCTCCCAACGACTGCTCCACCGAAGCCAGTTGTCTTTGCGATTCAGCATGCCTGAAATAATGATAGGCTTTATACATGTAGTCAAGCCCCTTCTTTAACCTGCCTTTGCCGGCATAGCAGAGTGCCATATTTTGATAAGCTTCGGCCACACCATCTTCAATACCTGTGTTTTTATAAACCGGTATTGATTTTTTAAAATAAAAAAGCGCCGTATCGTATTGTTTTTCTTTTAAAAAAATATTGCCGATATTAAATTGAACATCAGCATAAATTATTGTAAATTGTTTGTGTGTAAGCATCTTGTCTGCACTCAATAAATTTGCGAGGCCTTTTTCTTTATTTTCCATGTCGAGGTAAAGGTTTGCCATGCCGGCATACATTTTTGCTATTTCCAATGTATCCCGGGTTTTTTTAAACAAGTCCAATGCTTTTAGCGAATATTCCATAGCCTTTTCATAGTTGCCTTTTTGGCGATAAATATGCGCAATGTTATCAAGCGAACCCGCTATGTTAACCGTATCGGTAGATTTGCTTCTTATTTCATACGACTTTTTTGCATATTCCAGTGCTTTGTCCAATTCGCCGATACGTTTATACGATACGCACATAAGGTTATAGGCAAAACTGTTGGTGGCCAATTGCCGCTCTTTGGGCGAAAGTAGTATGGCTTTTTTTGAAAAAATAATACAACTGTCGTAATTGCCTGTATATAACTCACCTACGGCAAGGTAGAGCAAGGCTTCGGTGATACTTTTATTGTCGTTTATCTTTTGTGAAAGAGTAAGTGCCAAATGGCCGTATTGCACCGATTTTTTTGGTGAAATTTCACGGTATAATCGTGTTAGCTGAATGGAAGCTTTTGCCTTTTGTTGTATGATATTAGTTTGAGTAAGCAGTTGTTCCAAACTGTCAATCTTTTTTTGTGTGCCGGCAAAAACAGGAAACACCTGACACCACAAAAAGCATCCCAATATAAATGCACGCGGGACTTTCATGGTTACAATTATTTTGACAAACTTACAATCTTTTAAGATGTATGTCAATTTATTGGTTAGTTAATTTGTTAGAGATGATTTCTGATTCCTCCATTCTTAAATATTGCTCATCCATTAATTAAAAAAATTTGTATCTTCGGAATCTAATTATTTGAGATGGTTTTTAGTAAACAAAGCATAACAATTTTTGTACTATTACTTTTTAGTACCATTTCGTTGGCGAAACGGAATACAGATGCCCGTATCGACACCCCGCCTGTGGTAAAACATGGTAGTATAGACTTAAGTAACTGGAATTTTGATAAACAAGGGGAGGTTAGCCTAAACGGTGAATGGGAGTTTTATTGGGATACGCTGCTTTATCCGCATGATTTCCCGGTAACAGTAAAACCACAATATCCCTATTTTCCGTCAACATGGAACAGCCTTGCCAGCCATTCAAACACCATATCTCATTTTGGGTATGCTACTTACAGGCTTGAAGTACAAATCGACTCGGCTTATCAGGTGCTGGCGTTAAGTGTTCCTGCCGTATATACTGCTTACAAGTTGTGGCTTAACGGAAGGCCTTTTTCCGAAAACGGCAAGGTGGGAACCAATAAAAAGGAAACCATACCCTACTGGCTACCGGTTACCAAGTCGTTTACTCCTGAACACGGACGGATTGAACTGATACTGCAAATAGCTAATTTTGAACATAATAAAGGTGGTATTAAACAGTCAATAATTATTGGTACGCCTAAAAAGCTGTTTACAACCCGCGAGCAGCAACTGAGTATTGCCCTGTTGCTTACCGGTGCGTTAATTATGGGGGGATTATTTTTTCTCGGGCTGTTTGCCTTTGGCCGTCAAAACAAAGCAGTTCTATATTTTTCGTTGTTTACCATCACATACAGCTATCGCATCATAGGTACCGACTTATATTTTTTGCACACTGTAATTCCATCGGTTAAATGGATTTACACCACAAGGCTCGAATACCTGACACTGTTTTTGAGCACTTATTTTTTTATGCGTTTCCTGGAGATTGTTTATTACCACGAAACGTCAAAAATTATGGCTAACTTTTTAAAAGCCACCACACTTATTTTGGTTGTTTTGGCGCTGTTTTTTCCGGCTCCGGTATTTACCCTTACCATCGAACCTTTTTTGGTGATTCTTTTAATTTACGTTGTTTACGGTGTTTTTATTATTGTTAAAGCTGCATTACACAGGCGCGAAGGTTCAGAGTATGCTGTAATAGGCTTTATTATTTTATTTGTGGTTATCACCATTCAGGTTTTAAACTATTTAGGATATTTGCCTTACCTGCCTTATGTTTATTTTATAGGATATGTGTTGTTTTTCTTTTTCCAGTCGCTGATTTTATCGTACGGATTTGCTGCCTATTTTAAACGTGCTGCCGAAGAGGCCAGGCAGGGCACCAAAGCTAAAGCCGAGTTTTTAGCCACCATGAGCCACGAAATACGTACTCCGATGAATGGTGTAATCGGCATGACCAGCCTTTTGAGGCAAACTAAACTTAATCGCGAACAAGCCGAGTATGTTGAAACCATTCGCATAAGCGGCGAAAACCTGTTGACAGTTATAAACGATATTCTTGATTTCTCGAAAATTGAACAGGGAAAAATGAAATTGGAGAAAGGTAAGTTTGATCTGTTTAATGCCATTGAAGAGGTACTTACCTTGCTAAGCCCGGTGGCTTCAAAAAAGAAACTGGAACTTATTTTTAACAAGGAACCCAATGTCCCCCGCTATATTATTTGCGATGAAAAACGGCTTAAGCAGGTGTTAATCAACCTTGTAAATAATGCCATTAAATTTACCGAAATGGGTGAAGTGGTGGTTTCTGTGGCTGTTAGAGAAAATAGTGATTATTACACCGATATACTGTTTACGGTAAAGGACACGGGCATAGGCATCCCCAACGATAAAATTGAAAAACTGTTTGAAATGTTTACGCAAGCCGATTCATCCATGTCGCGAAAATCGGAAGGAACAGGGCTGGGGCTGCCCATTTCGAAAAACCTGATTAATTTAATGGGTGGCGATATATGGGTCGACTCGGAACCGGGTAAAGGGTCGGTGTTTTCATTCAACATTAAAACTACTGCAACTGTGGAAGAGCCAAATGATGTAAACAATGCTGATATTAAAACATTTAAAGGACGAAAAGTACTCGTATTAGACGATAACCTCACAAATTTGAAAATATTATCAGGCCAACTGTCAAATTGGGGCATTAAAGTGGTGAAGACGCCAAATGCCGAGGAGGCTATTAATATTATAAAGGGGCAGCAATTCGATTGCGCAATTATTGATATGCAACTGCCCGATACAACAGGGGTTGAGGTGGCCAAGATTATTAAAAAGTTGCCCAATGGCGAGAATCTTCCGCTACTTTTACTTTCATCCGTTTTGGTTGAATTAAACCATGAAGAAAAGGAATTGTTTACCGATTACATTCAAAAACCGGTTAGAGAAGCCAAATTGTGGAGCAGCCTGTTAGGTGCATTCCAGTCAAATAAAACAGATGAAATAAAGCGGGTTAAAACAGGTAAAGAGCTAACCCGGTTTTCGGGGGCTAAAGTTTTGGTGGCCGAGGATAACCTGATTAATCAAAAAGTGATTCTCAGCATTCTTAAAAAGTTTGGTATTGAGCCTGATGTGGTTAACAACGGGGCACTGGCCGTTATGGCTTGCGAAGATGTTGAATATCATTTAATACTTATGGATGTGCAGATGCCTGAAATGGATGGTTTGGAAGCCACACGAAAAATTCTTGAATATTATAAAAACAATAAAAAGGAGCCGCCGATAATACTGGCCATGACTGCCAATGTGCTGGGCGATGCGCGTAAAAACGCCTTAGACGCAGGTATGTCAGGCTTTATGACCAAGCCGGTTAATGCCCGTGAACTTGAAAAAAACCTGATTGTCTGGCTGAGAGATTTTATTGTTAAAAAATAACCTCTTAATTCAACCCCAAACTCGTACCCTCAACCCAAACTCGTACGGATTTGAAATCCTTACCTCAACCCAAGCTCGTACGGATTTGAAATCCGTATGA
>WGDP01000339.1 GCA_015493215.1 Bacteroidales bacterium
AACTATGGAAAAGGAAGAATAAGCTATTATTTTAATTCAGATACGCAGGATGGTGTGGGTTATTACGAAAACATTGTTATTGGTGGTTACGATGAAGGAGCCAACGGTGATACCGAAGGTCCCGAAATAACGCTTTACATGAACGATACACTGTTTAAACCGGGAAGTATAACCAACGAAAATCCGGTTTTGGTAGCTTATGTTCAGGACGAAAGCGGTATTAACACCACCGGTAATGGTATCGGCCACGATATTGTTGCAACCCTCGATAATCAATCGGAAGAAAAATATATTCTCAACGATTTTTACAATTCCGATGTAAACCGGTACAATAAAGGGATTATTCAATACCCATTGCGCAACCTCACCGAAGGATGGCACACCATAAGCCTTAAAGTTTGGGATATTTATAACAATTCATCGGAAGCAAGTATCGACTTCAAAGTTGTTAAGGCCTCCGAAGTTGATATCGAATCGTTATACAACTACCCCAATCCGTTTTACGATCAAACAACCTTTGTATTTGCCCACAATCAGGCTGAACAACCTGTAGAGGTTACTCTATACATTTATGCTGCCGACGGCAGACTGGTAAAAACAATAAAGCAAACCTATTCTCCTAAAGGTTTCGTATCTTCGCAACTAATTTGGAATGGTGATTCCGATAGCGGGGAAAAGTTATCAAAGGGTTTGTACATTTGCAACTTAAAGGTGGTAAACAGCGATGGTAGCATTGGCACCAAACGCTCAAAGCTAATCCTTGCCAGATAGGTAAACATTATTAATAAGACATTCATGAAACTACGATTATTTATACTATGCTTAATATTTTTACCGCTTGCAAACAGAGCGCAGCAGGCTGAGCCTGTTTCTTCGGCAAACAGCAGTCCGCTTAAAACCATGGCTCATCAATATAGCAGCGAATCGGTGTTAAATACCGGAAAATGGTATAAAATAGGTGTTGTACAGTCAGGCATCTACAAAATAACCTATGCTGATTTGCAAGGCCTGGGGATGGATGTGGCAAACATTGACCCGGCGAACATAAAAATATACGGTCAGTACAGGGGTATGCTTCCCGAGGCAAACGATATTGAAAGAGCCGACGATCTACTTGAAGATGCCATTGAAGTTGTTGGCCAGGAAGATGGTGTTTTTAACCCGGATGATTACATATTGTTTGCTGCTCAAGGTCCTGTAACATGGCGATACAACCCGTTTTCGGGAAAATACGAACACAAAAACAACCTCTATTCCGACACCACCTATTACTTTTTAACTGTTGGCGATTCAGCAGGAAAACGAGTTGCACAAATAGCAACACCATCAGGTTCACCCGCCGAAACTTTTACAACCTTTGATGATTATGCCACCGTTGACAACGACTTGGAAAACGTATCCAAATCGGGGAAGTTGTGGGTAGGCGAACGGTTTTCAATTGATACCAACAGTCGCCAATTTATTTTTAATTTTCCCAACCGGATAATTTCCGAACATGCCTCCGTTAAAATACATGCCATTGCCCGTGGAGCCGAATTTACCTATTTCAGAGTAAAAATAAACGGGCGCGAAGTAATCGACTCGTCCCGTATCAATTACATTGGCCCTAACTCGGGATATTACGCCAAAGAGGTTACCCGGTCACGCGATTTTGTTGACAGTGGTGAAACATTAACCGTCGAGGTTTTAAGAGAAACCGATGACATGTCGGCAGTGGGCTGGCTCGATTACCTTGAATTAAATGCCGAATGCGCATTAAAATGGCGTGAAGGCCAAATGTATTTTGCCAACCATCATTCGTTGAACACCGAAAACAGCTATCAGTTTGTTTTAAGTGATGCCCCCGAAAATATTGAGATTTGGGATTTGGCCGATATTACAAATCCCAAACAAATAGCGCTTGAACGGTCAGGCACTACAGTTAGTTTTGTGGTTCAGGGTGAAGCCAACCAACATTTTATTGCTTTTGATGGCACACAATTTTTAACACCTTCATCAATAAAAGAAATTCCCAATCAAAATTTACACGGCATTGGAAACCTCAACCTTGTTATCATTACTCCCGAAATATTTTTACCACAAGCGATAGAGCTGGCAAACCTACATCGTGAACACGATAATTTGGTTACCCGGGTGGTAACTACCAATCAGATTTACAACGAATTTTCATCGGGCATGCAGGATGTGAGTGCCATACGCGATTTTGCCCGTATGCTTTACAAACGCGGAAACTTTGGGAATAAACCCGGCTATTTACTGTTTTATGGCGATGCTTCGTTTGACTATAAAAACAAAGTGGAAGGCAACAACAATATGGTTCCAACCTTTGAGTCGGCAGAATCGTTAAAATATACCACCTCCTTTGCCACCGACGATTTTTTTGGCCTGCTGGATGATGACGAAGGGCTAAATTCGGTTGGCACTCTTGATGTTGGCATTGGCCGGCTACCGGTTTCTACACCCGAACAAGCTGATGTGGCTTTTGCAAAAATTAAAAACTACACCGGGGCTTCCGACTCGGTTTGCCACGATTGGCGTAATACCATCTGTTTTGTTGCTGACGATCAGGACATGAACCTGCATCTTAATCAGGCACAAAGCCTGGTAGCCTATGTCGATACCGCTTACCCCGAATTAAACATCAATAAAATTTATGCCGATGCCTATTTCCGCGAAAAGGTTTCAGGAGGGTATCGCTACCCGGAAGCGCATAAAGCCATTAAAGATCAAGTGGATGCCGGAGCACTGATTGTAAATTATACCGGCCATGGAGGACTTACCGGCTGGTCGGAAGAGCATATCCTGGACATGCCCTCCATCCGAAGCTTTAACAATTATAACAGACTGCCCCTGTTTATTACGGCAACCTGCGAGTTTAGCCGTTTCGATGACCCGCTGTTTCTGTCGGCAGGCGAAGAAGTATTTTTAAATAAAAACGGGGGTAGCATCGCGCTAATGACCACCACCAGACTGGCCTATGCCCATGCCAATATTGCCCTAAACAGCCGCATATATTATAACCTTAAAAATACCGAAGGAAACGAATTGCCACGGTTGGGCGATCTGATGCGAATGGCCAAAAACCCCTCCAACACCAACTTTTTAAATTTCGCCCTGTTGGGCGATCCGGCTTTAAGGCTTGCCTTTCCCAAATACGAAGTTGTTACCCAATCGTTGCAAAACAATGCGGGCAAAACAACCGATACCGTTAGGGCAATGGCCACCATAACTGTAACAGGAGAAATAAGGCAAAACGGAGTGCGGGTGGACGATTTTAATGGCTTTTTGTTTCCAAAAGTTTTTGATAAACAATCGGTTTACGAAACAAGGGCAAACGACCCGCGAAGCTTTAAACAAACTTTTACTCTGTACGATAAAATGTTATATTCGGGCAAATGTACGGTGTCAAACGGTCAATTTCAATTTACCTTTGTGGTGCCAAGCGAAATAACGTTTCAGTACGGCAACGGAAGAATTAGCTATTATGGCGTTGACAGTGTTAATTATGCTGATGCAACAGGTTATTACGAAAACCTTGTGGTGGGAGGTATCGACGAAGATGCAGCCATTGACAATGAAGGACCAGATATCACCATGTACCTGAATGACCCCGGTTTTGAAAATAACGATGCCGTTAACAAGAATTCTACCCTGTTTGCACAGCTTTCCGACCCCAACGGAATAAGCCATACCGGTATGAATATTGGCCGTGACATATTACTTATTCCCGATGATAACTATCACGATGCACAGGTTATTAACAGTTATTTTGAACCTGATGTCGATTCATATACTTCCGGAAAAATTGCAATTCCTTTGCATGATTTAACCGAAGGTGTTCATACGGCAACTATCCGTGCATGGGATTTGCAAGGTAATTCAAGCGAACAGAAAATTGCGTTTTATGTAAAAACCGACAGTAATGTGGAATTAAACAACGTTTCGGTATATCCCAACCCGTTTAATGCTGTTACAAATTTCAGGTTTAACAACAAGTCGGGAAGCAGCAATTTAAAAATCACCATTAATATTTTTTCCATTACAGGACAACTGATTGGGAAACAGCAAACAACCTTATCGGGAGCAGGTAAAGAGGTAAATATTCCTTTTAACTGGCAAACAGCTGTAAACGGGGATGGAAACCCCGGAACGGGAGTTTTCGTTGCTGAAATGATTGTTGCCGGCGATAACGGTTCAAGAGAAATTGTAAGACAAAAACTAATAAAATTAACGGATTGATAAGCCTTGAATAATATTAATTAAATTTATTCGTTAGATTTGCAAACCTTTTTTTTAAAAGAAACACAAATGATAAAATTGAGAAATTTACTGTTAACAGGATTGTTACTAACCTCTATTGTAACCTTTGGGCAAGATATAACCTACCCCGATCAGAATGTTATTACTACTGCCGTCCCCTTTTTAATGATTAGTCCCGATGCCCGTGCAGGCGGGTATGGTGATGCAGGGGCTGCCACCTCACCTGATGTGTTTTCAATGCACTGGAATCCGGCCAAATATGCTTTTGCCGAACAGGAAAACGGATTTGGAATTTCCTATACTCCATGGCTTAGAAACCTGGTTAACGATATCAATCTGGCGTATGTTGGCTATTTTCATAAATTTAATGACCTTTCAGCATTTGGTGCAACCCTTCGTTATTTTACCATGGGCGAAATTCAGTTTACCGATAATGACGGTAACCCGACTATTATCGCCAAGCCCAACGAGTTTTCGGTGGATGCCACCTACGCCCGTAAATTACACCAAAACCTTTCGCTGGCAGTTGCCGGACGCTTTATCTATTCAAACCTTACACAAGGTTACGGAGGACAAAGCGGCGTTGAAACAACTGCAGGAATTGCAGTGGCTGCCGACCTGGCCTTGTACTGGCAGAAAGATGTAAATTGGTTTAACAATATGCCGGCAACCTTTGCCTGGGGGTTAAACATTTCAAACATCGGTAATAAAATTTCCTATAGCAAAAGCAATATTAAAAAGGACTTTATTCCCACTAATTTCAGGTTGGGTCCCCGGTTGACCCTTGATTTGGATGAATACAACCAAATGAGCTTTTTTGCCGATGTGAACAAGTTATTGGTTCCCACCCCTCCCATATACAAAACCGATGAAAATGGCAATCCGGTTCCAATACCGGGTGGAGGATACGAAATAGCCGCCGGAATGGACAATAACGTATCGCCGATTACCGGCATGATTCAATCGTGGTACGATGCTCCGCAAGGGTTTTCGGAAGAGATGAGCGAGTTTAATTTTGCTGTGGGCACCGAATACTGGTATAATAAGTTACTGGCAATCCGCGGCGGTTTCTTTTTAGAAAATAAACGAAAAGGAAATCGTAAATATGCAACATTGGGAGTTGGTATCCGCTACAATGTTTTCGGGCTTGATTTCTCCTATTTAATCCCCATGAACTCAACACAAAATCCGCTGCAAAACACCATGCGTTTTTCACTGGTATTTGACTTTGGAAAAAAAGTAACCAATACCGGCGAAGCGCCTAAATAAAAAAGGACTTTTTCAATCAAACATAAAAAAGAGGCATCCTTTAGGGGGTGCCTCTTTTTTATGTTGGGGGTTCACTCCTGTTTTAATGTGCAGGAATATTTACCCCTCGCTTATTATCTCCATAAAGTGTTAAGGAGCAGCTGTCTAAAACGGTAAATCATCCTCTCCGGCACTGTCTGCTGCCGGTTGTGTATTGTCTGTTTTTGAAGGTTCCTGTTTGTCGGCTTGCGGCTGATTGTTGCTGCTTTGATAACCTTGCCCGCCAAATTTTGTAATGATGTTTATTTTATCAGCCACTATCTCCATATAATATCGGTCGTTACCATCTTTATCCTGATATTTACGATTTTTTATTTTCCCTTCCACATATACCAAATCACCTTTGGTAAAATGTTTGTCTGCCAAATAGCGGTATCCGGCAATGTTATGCCATTCCGTTAATTCGACCCACTCGTTGGTGTTTTTGTCGCGATAGCTTTCGGAGGTTGCCAAAGGAAAACTAATTTTTTTGGCACCACTGTCAAAATTATATATTTCAGGGTCTTTACCAATGCGTCCAATAAGCATTACTTTGTTTAATCCGGCCATAATATTAAGATTTTAAGGTTAATATAAATTTCTGTTCTAATTGTTGTAAACTACTGTTCCCACAACAACACCTACCATTTTTAGTGTGTTTTCATCAATTTTATCCATGGTGTCACCGGTGGTATGCCAATATTCGTAAAAACTGCCGTTGCTGCTGTTCTTATCAAGGTGAATAATATCGATGGTTGGAATGTTTCGATATTTGTTAATAAAGATATGGTCATCCGATATTGCTCCGTCTTCCTCGTTGACAAAAGCCTGGCCATAGCCCAGTTCATCGGCTGTTTTCCACACTTCGTTTACCACATAACTTGCGTATCCCATTGAATAATACTCTTTTAAAAAGGTGGGTTTTTTTGCCCCTACCATGTCGAGCAAGATGCCATAATTGGCTTCGTAACCTTTAACGTGAGGGTTTTTAGCCCAGTATTGCGAGCCAAGACCCCAATCGTTTTCGTTGGAAGGGTGCGATTCAAAATCGGGAGGCCCCCAGTCTTCCAAATCAACCAGCAAAACATCCACTCCCACATCAGGACGCTTCAGCTTAAACTGCCTCATCAGCTCCATTAACACTGCCACCCCGCTGGCGCCGTCGTTGGCAGCATCAATGGGCTTGTGATAATTGGCGGGGTTTTTATCGTGGTCGGCAAACGGACGGGAATCCCAGTGCGCAAGCAGCAGCACTCTTGAACCGGCATCGGGATTTAACGACCCGATAATGTTCACACCGTTTCGGGTTACCCCGTCGTAAGTACGGGCTTTGAATTTCTGAATATAAACAGTATCAGAAAATTGTTTCATTTTTTTTATCAGCCAGGTTGCACAGGCATTGTGTGCCTTGGTGCCGGGTACTCTCGGCCCGAAGGAAACCTGTTTAGCAGTATATGTAAAGGCTGAATCGGCATTAAACGAAGCTGTTATTACCGTGGCCGGTTTATTGTTATGCCTGTTCTTTGTTTGCGTTCCGCAGGAAGTGGTAAAAGCCAGTATTAAGCTCAAAAGCAGCGTGTAAAATATTGTTTTCATCAAATAAACTATTTTCCAAAGGTAGTACTAAAAACCATCTCCTTTAATTCATTTCTGCTACGTTCGTTGATTTCCTGTTTGGCAATGTCGGCGGGAATATCATCGGGATTGCCATAATAGCCGAATGCAGTAACCGACACTGCTTTATATCCTTCAGGAATATTAAAAAGCTCAGCAGCTTTTTTGCCGTCGAACCCTGTCATTTGATGGCCAAACAACCCCTGGTGAACCGCTTCAAGAGCCATGGTTGCCACAGCCTGTCCCAAGTCGTATTCGGCAACATCGTTGGGCTTGTTATTGTGCGTAAAATTGAGTTTGGCAATATTAAGCACCAACAAAGGAGCCGTTTTTGCCCATTGTTGATTCCATTCCACCAGTGTGGTCAGAATTTTTTTCCATGTCTCTTCCTCTTTTTTCCCTATAATAAACCTCCATGGCTGCTCGTTAAAGGCTGACGAGCTCCAGCGTGCAGCTTCCAGCAGAGCATTAATTTTATCCTCTTCAATTGCCTTATTGCTAAAAGCTCTCGGGCTCCATCGATGGGCAATAATATGATTGATAGGGGCTTTTGTTTTGGCAGGTTTTTGCATCTGATTTGTTTTTGTGCAAAGGTAAAAAAGTTTTGATGTTGCCGCATATATGATAGATGGCAAATAGTGGGTTACAAAATCTTCAGCTTGGCAAACCGTAACAGCAATTTTTTTTGTCCTACTGCCGGAAAAAATACGGCGGCTTTTTTGTTGGGACCGGATCCTTCCACTGCCACCACCTTACCGGTACCAAACTTCGGGTGTACAACCTCCATCCCTGTTTGAAGGTTGGAAGTATCGGATGCTTCAAAAGGTTGGTTGCTATTTTCCACAGGTTTTAAGTTCCGCTTTCTAAACTGCATTTGTGGTTTTGCAACACTTTTTTCGGTTTGTCTGAAATCGCGCTCTCTGCCAATGGAGGCCTTACGTGGTATGTCGAGCAGCGATTCATCCACCTCTTCCAAAAACCTGCTGGGTTCGCCAATGGTAAGATCACCCCAACGGTAGCGTGTTTCGGCATAAGATAAGGTAACTTTTTCCATGGCTCTCGTAATGGCAACATAAAACAGTCTGCGTTCCTCTTCCAAATCGGTACGTGTGCTTACCGACTGCATGGATGGAAAAAGATTTTCCTCCATACCAACCACAAAAACATATGGAAACTCCAGCCCTTTGGCAGCATGAATCGTCATTAAAACAACCTTGTTGTTGTCCTCTTTGTCATCGCTGTCGGCATCGGTAAGCAGCGCCACATTTTGCATAAACTCCGTAAACGTACCCTGATTTTCCAAATCTCCTTCGGCCTGCTCGGCACCTTGTTCGCTAAACTCTTTAATGCTGTTGAGCAACTCTTCAATGTTTTCAACCCGGCTCATCGACTCAAGAGCATCATCATCTCTATACATTTTTAATAGTCCCGAAGCAATGGCAATGTGTTGAGCGGCATCGAAGGCATCTTTATTTTTTACCACCACCTCAAAACTTTTAATCATGGTGGAAAAAGTGGCTAATTTACGTTCCACACCGGCATTTACCGGCAGGCTGTAAGCCGACGGGTTGTTTATTACCTGCCACATGCTTACATTATTTTTGTCGGCGGCAACCATGATGCGTTCCAGGGTAGTTTTGCCAATGCCTCTTGCCGGTGTGTTGATGGCTCGCTGCAAAGCATCTTCATCGTTGTTGTTAATCACCAACCTGAAATAGGCCAAAAGGTCTTTTATTTCTTTACGCTGATAAAACGAAAGCCCTCCGTAAATACGGTATGGGATATTACGTTTTCGAAGTGCTTCTTCGATGGAACGCGATTGAGCATTGGTACGATACAGCACGGCAAAAGCACTGTTGGGCAATTGCTTGCGCATTTTTAACTCAAATATGGAACCTGCAACCAAATTTCCCTCTTCCGTATCGCTGGTTGCCCGCACCAGTCCGATTTTTTGCCCTTGATCGTTGTCGGTCCAAACGGTTTTTTTTATCTGTTCTTTGTTGTTGGCAATAATTTTATTGGCCGCCTCAACAATGGTTTTCGTGGAACGGTAGTTTTGTTGTAGTTTGAATAATTTGTAGTCGGGGTAATCATTTTTAAAATTCAGCATATTCTGAATGTTAGCACCCCTGAAAGAATAGATACTTTGGGCATCGTCGCCAACCACATAAACATTTTCGTTGTTGGAGGCCAGTTTTTTTATAATCATATACTGAACATGGTTGGTATCCTGATACTCATCCACTAAAATATGCTGAAACCTTCGCTGCCACTTGTAAAGCACTTCGCCAAAATTGTTGAACAGCAAATAGGTGTTAAGTAAAAGGTCGTCAAAATCCATGGCATCGGCACGACGAAGCCTGTTGTTGTAGGCGGCATATATTTCCGAAATAAGCGGTTTGCGGGCAGCGGTGTCAGCAGCTATAATTTCAGTATTCGAGCTGTAATTATCAGGTAAAATCAACGATGATTTGGCCATGGATATTCTGGCCTGAACATAGGAAGGGTTATAGGTTTTATTATCGAGGTTTTTATCTTTAATAATCTGACGAATCAATCGCTTGCTATCATCGCTGTCGTAAATGGTAAAGTTGGAAGGATATCCCAGATTGCTGCCGTCAAAGCGTAAAATACGGGCAAAAACCGAGTGAAAAGTACCCATCCAAACATTGCGTGCATCGCCATCGCCAATAAGTTTAATAATACGCTCTTTCATTTCGCGGGCAGCCTTGTTGGTAAAGGTTAAAGCCAGCACGTTAAACGGGTCAATCCCTTTGTTTAAAAGGTAGGCAATACGATAGGTTAAAACCCGGGTTTTTCCTGATCCGGCGCCTGCAATAACCATGGAAGCCCCGTCGGGAGCTGTAACGGCAGCATATTGTTCTTTGTTTAAATCCTTAAGAAATTCACTCACTACGAAACTGTTTTGTTAAATTAACCCTGCCCCACAGGGCGGTACACTTGTAATTTATTTAAGGGGACAAAGGTAATTTAAAGCGCTTTCACTTCTGCCAAAATAAAACATGGGTTTTCAACAAAAATGCAGGTAAGTGCTATTGTTGAAGATTACGACAAAAAGTAAGAAAATAATTATATCAAGCTCGTCCGGATTTGCAATCCGGATGTCATAATACCCGGATATTAAGGCATATATCATCTTTCGGATTGCAAATCCGAAAGAGCTTAGCGCGAGAGCTTAGCACGACAAAAAGTAAGAAAAAAAGGAAAAAAACATGCCTATGAGAAAGTTTACCCTCTCACAAACAGCGCCTTCATAATTTCGGCGGCCATTTTCGGGTTTTCTTTTAACCGGCGTGTTGAATAGGCAAACCAGTCTTTACCAAAAGGTACATAAACACGCAAACGGTGTCCTTTATCAATTATTGATTTTCTCAAAGCCGGTGTTACCCCGTAAAGCATCTGGAACTCATACCTGTCTTTTGGCACTTTGTATTTTTCAAGTAACTTATAAGCACCTTCTATTAAAGGAGTGTCGTGGGTGGCAATGCCCACATAAACACCGTTTTTGAGTAAATATTCCAAATCCTCAAGATAATGGGTATTTATTTCTTCATATTTTTTATAAGCAATGGAAGCAGGTTCAACATAAATCCCTTTACACAGTCTGAAATTTAACGGAGCCTCCTCTGAATGTAACTCCATCATAGCCTTTAAATCATCCATCGTACGCCGCATATAGGCCTGCATAACCAACCCGATGTTTGAGGGAAATTCCTTTTTTAATTTCCTGAAAATTTCAATTTCCATGTCCACACACGATGAGTCTTCCATGTCGATGCGCACAAAATTGTTGTACTCCACCGCTTTTTTTACAATTTCACGAATGTTTTTATAGGCAGCCTCTTTGTCGAGCAGCAAACCGAACATGGTAGGTTTTAACGAGTAATTGCCATCAATGCCGTTTTTTTGGATTGTATCAATAATATGGATGTACTCCTCTTTATTTTTAGTCGCTTCCGATAAATCGGTAATAAATTCACCCAACAGGTCGATGGTAACCATATACCCCTCACCGTTTAATTTTTTTGAAATAGAAACGGCCTGACTCAGTTTGGTACCTGCAATATATCTTTTCGAAAAAATCCAAACCAAATTCTTTGGCATAAGTGGCAGCATGGCAGCTACCATTTTATTAAACCACATCATAGCATTCAATTTTTGGTGATGCAAAATTATATATTCTGACCACAAATAACAGCGCTAAGGATGCATCAGCCATAATTTATAAACCTTAAAAACAGCAGATGCTACCGCTCATTATAACAGGATGTTATATTTTTACAAGCTGAAAAGCAAAAAGGTTTAACATAAATTTGTTTATAAAAAGAATTGTAACTAATTTTGCCGCCCGTTTTTAGAAGAGATTTGGATGAAAAAGAGAGGCAGTAGTGATTTTGAAGTACCCTTTAAAGGGTTGGCATTGGGAACTCATCAATTTGATTTTAAAATCGGCGATTCGTTCTTTAACAATCTTTCGTATTCAGAAATAGCTGGCGGAAAAGTGATGGCTGAGGTTGAGCTTATAAAGGAGTCAACCATGCTAATTTTCAACTTTTCGATGAAAGGGTTTGTGGACCTGGTTTGCGACCGGTGTCTGGAAAAATATCCCCAGCCATTGGAAGGCAGTTTTAAACTGATTGTAAAATTCGGTGAAGAACCTAAAGAGGTTTCCGATGAAATAATTACCATTCCGTTTGAACAAGCTGCATTCGACCTTACCCACTATTTTTATGAATACATTGTTTTGTTGCTCCCGCTAAAACATATGCATCCCGACGATGATGAGGGTAACAGCACTTGTAACAGTGATATGCTTGAGCAATTAAATAAGCACAGTAAAACAAAAGCAGACCCGCGGTGGGCTGCATTAAAAGATATTAAACTTGATTAGTAACAGTTAAAACATAAAGAAATGGCACATCCTAAAAGAAAAATTTCGAAAACCAGAAGAGATAAAAGAAGAACCCATTATAAAGCAACTGCGCCTCAGCTGGCCACTTGCCCCACAACAGGTGTTGTTCATGTTTACCATCGTGCTTATTACGTTGACGGCGACCTTTATTATAAAGGAAAACTGGTTGTAGAAGGCGCAAAAGCTTAGTAACTTTTCGGATTATTCCGGCTTTGCATAAAAAGGTATTATTACCCTTGTCTTTTAAAAGGCAGGGGTTTTTTAGTTTTTACCCAAATTAATCAGGAATGGTTAACTTTGTAATGAACTTGTTTAAAGTTATCCGGATAATAATAAGTGTAAAATATTGTAAAACAATAAAAAGCAAATAATAATGAACAGCGATAAATTGACAACAGTAGCCGAATTGGGAGAGTTTGGTCTGATAGATTTACTTACCGATAACTTAAAAAACAAACAAAAAACCACCATCAAAGGGGTTGGTGATGATGCCGCTGTTATAAAGGGCCGTCCGGGTTTTCATACACTGGTATCAACCGACCTGTTAATTGAAGGTGTTCATTTCGACTTAACCTATACGCCGCTCAAGCACCTCGGCTACAAAGCGGCCATTGTTAACTTTTCCGATATGGCGGCCATGAACGGAAAGCCAAAACAGATTGTGGTTGGGTTGGGAATTTCGGCAAAATATACCGTTGAAGCCCTTGAGGAACTTTACGAAGGTATTAAAACGGCCTGCAAGCTTTATAATGTTGATTTCGTGGGTGGCGACACCACTTCGTCAAAAGCTGGTTTATTTATCTCCGTAACAGTAATCGGCGAAGTGGCAAAGTCTCAAATTACTTATCGCGGCGGTGCTTCCGAAGGTGACCTTATCTGTGCCACCGGCGATTTGGGTGCCGCCTACATTGGGCTTCTGGTGCTGGAACGCGAAAAGCGTGTTTTTCAGGCCAACCCAAACATGCAGCCTGAGTTAACCGGAAACGACTATATTATTCAACGTCAGCTAAAACCCGAAGCCCGTGTTGACATTGTAGATCAACTTAGCGAAAATAACATTTTGCCAACTTCCATGATTGACGTTTCCGATGGCCTGGCTTCCGAAATTTTACATCTGTGCAAAAACTCCCAAAAGGGGTGCATGATTTATGAAGAAAAACTTCCCATCGACCAGCAAACCTACGATGTTGCCCGTGAATTTAAAATTGTGCCCACAGTGGCAGCCCTCAACGGCGGCGAAGATTACGAATTGCTATTTACCATAAAACAAAGCGATTACGAAAAAATTGTAAAAATAAAAGACGTTTCAGTAATAGGATATATGACCGAACCTGAAAATGGCAAACGGCTTATTACAGCGGATAATCAGGCAATTGACCTGAAAGCACAGGGGTGGGACGGGTTAAAACAACGCGAAATAGATTCGGCACTAAATGGATAGATGATGAGATATTTTTAGTAAATTTGTGGATATTAAAACCACAACTATGAAGATACATTCATTTTCCGCCAAAACTTATGATGAATTTAAAGAAAAACTATCCGGTTTAATCTCCCGTAATGATTTTAATCCAACGTTGGCATTTGCATTTGTTTCAACAAGTTTTTCATTGGCTGATATTGCCAAAGAATTTAAGAAAAATAAAATAAAACTTTTTGGAGAAACATCAAGCGGCGAACTGCTGTTTAATAACACGGAAAGCGGTGTATTTGATAATTCGGGTGTATTTACCCTTCTCGACATTAATCCTGATTATTTTAAAATAGAACTTTTTAAAAGAGGGGAGGCCACCTCGTTTGATTTCGGAAAACAGGTGGGAAACTTTATCGCCGGGCATTTTACCAACCCC
>WGDP01000340.1 GCA_015493215.1 Bacteroidales bacterium
GTTATATTTTATTTTGTTGTTGGAATTGTAAAGGTTTTAGCTAAATTGTATTTTTGACATTTATATAGTATAACGCATGTTGAAACGATTGAAAAAAATACTAAGCTTTATCTGGCCACAAACAACCGTAGTAAGCTCTCAAATCAACGGTAATTTGGAAATTACCAGCTACAACGGTAAAAAAGTATTAAACTCCCTGCATGCAAACTACTCTTTCGGCTCTTTACAAAGAATTTTGGAGTATGGGCTTTCTAAAATTGAAATATCCCGATTGCAATCTGTATTGTTGCTTGGGTTGGGAGGTGGCAGTGTCATTGAATCATTAAGGCAAAAGTTTAACTTTGAGGGAGTTATTCGTGCTGTGGAAATTGATGAAAAAATAATTTCAATTGCTAAGTCGGCATTTAATATTGCCCCGGCAGCTAATCTTATCATCGAAAATGCCGATGCTTTTGAGTTTGTGCAGAATCACCAAAAGCAATACGATTTAATAATTATCGACCTTTTTATTGACAATGAAGTTCCCCGTCAGTTTTATTCGGTTCAGTTTTGCAACAACCTTTCAAAACTTATAACCGATGGAGGGTACTTTTTATTTAACCTTGGCATTGATGGTGTGATGCCCGTAGAAGCGAAAGAGGTAATTACCTGTTTTCAAGCTAACTATTTTAAAGTAGAATTATTGGAGCATGTTGGAAGAACCAATACTTTATTAACAGGCCAAAAAAACCTGTACTAAATGCACAGGCTTCTGTATTCTTAGTGACCCCACCGGGATTCGAACCCAGATCATCAGAACCGGAATCTGACATTCTATCCATTGAACTATGGGGCCGGAAAAATTTATTTAATTGATTTCCGTTTTGTGGAAATTCATTAAAAAAGATTGTTTTACACTTCGTGTTGCTTTTTTATTGTGGAGCTGGAGGGATTAATTTCATTGATCCCGTTGTGGGGGGGTACAATTAAAAAAATGACCGCTTCGCGCTCCCGTCTAATGGTTTTAAAACGCTTACAAGCAAGCTTGACGCTTTTTTAAAACCATTATCCGTTACACTTCGTGTTGCTTTTTTTATTGTGGAGCTGGAGGGATTCGAACCCTCGTCCAAACAAGGAACCGAAATGCTTTCTACATGCTTAGCTTATCATTGATTTTCGTGTAGAAACCGGGGATAAGCACCCAATTTTCCACCTTAGTTTCTGTTTTCTCACTTTGCCTTAGAAACATCAGCAAAGCCAGTCTGAAGTTGCTTGCGACTCGTAAACCGGGCCGGAATCAGACATCTCCACCCGCGAGCCGTCTCGTCCCGTCACCTTGTGTCGGGATAAAGCCAATCTACTAAACTTCGATTAGGCCGCGAGAGCAAAATTGTTTTCGCCAATTATAAAAATACGACACTGTTTAACGAGCTTTATCGCACTGCTCGGCATGCTTACATAACCACTCATCTTGCTGTCAAAACCAGTCAGCCCCAAATGTCAATGAACACCCTGCTTTAAAGGGTTTGCAAAAGTAATAAAAATTATCACTGCATAATACATTACCATCAATTTCCGTGCCGGAGCCGGGAATTGGCCATTATCCTCATTTTAACATATTAGAATTGGCTAATTCCTATTTTGATGTGATAACTAATACAGAGCCGATAGAGTGCTGTCAGCTTTCGTCCATCGGGATTTTGTCAAAGCAGCATAAAATCTCAATAATAACCAGGTATTAAATCCCCAAAGGGGATGCAATATGAATAACCATACGTGTTAGCGTATGGAAATCACATAAAACATAACCAAAGCCCCGTATAGGGGTGTTATGCCAATTGCTTTAATAACGCCCCACTTTGGGGGCTTACTGTATTGTTGTCCTATCTACCGGGCTTCACCCGGTGCTATTCAAATGGCATCCCTTCGGGACTTTGGTAAAGAGTTGTTTTAAAACAAAACAGGGAAAGTTTTTTAGCTTAACAAAATCACTATCACATCAAAATAGGAATTAGCTTAATTCAACATCAACGGCTTTACAAACCGCTCCACATTGTCAGCAGTTATTTCGTTGTCGCAAAGTATAACAAGCCTTTCCATCACATTGTGTAATTCTCTTACGTTGCCACTCCAGTAAAAGTTTTTAAGCATCTCAATGGCTTCATCCGATATGGGCAACGGTGCTTTACCCTGCTGCAGGCTAATCTCCTCCACAAAATGTTTCGATAGCAAGGCAATATCTTCTTTTCGTTCCCGTAAAGGAGGAACTTCAACAATAATTACACTGAGACGATGGTAAAGGTCTTCGCGAAATTTGCCTGCCTTTATGGCCTCCTTCAGGTTTTTGTTGGTGGCTGCTATAATGCGCACATCCACCTCGATATCTTTTTCGCCACCAACACGGGTAATTTTGTTTTCCTGCAATGCCCGCAAAACCTTTGCCTGTGCCGACAGGCTCATGTCGCCTATTTCATCCAAAAAAAGAGTGCCGCCATGGGACAGTTCAAAATCGCCTTTACGCATCTTATGCGCCGATGTAAACGAACCTTTTTCATGGCCGAAAAGCTGACTTTCGATTAGCTCCGACGGAATGGCTGCACAATTAACCTCAATAAACGGTGCATGCGACCGTGTGCTTTGCAAATGAATCTGACGCGCAACAAGCTCCTTGCCGGTTCCGTTTTCGCCGGTTATTAAAACCCTTGCAGTGGTGGGGGCAACCTTTGAAATCATCTGTTTTACCAGTGTAATGGAGGGCGATTCGCCTACAATTTCGTATTTTTTATCCACCTCTTTTTTCAGTTGCCGCGTTTTGGTAACAAGGTTTTTTTTGTCGATGGCGTTGCGAATGGTGATAATCAGTCTGTTTAAATCGGGTGGCTTGACAATAAAATCGTAGGCGCCTTTTCTAATGGCCTCTACAGCTGTTTCAATGGTGCCATGTCCCGAAATCATTATGATGGGCGCATCGGTGATTGTAATCAGTTTTTCGAGCACTTCCATGCCATCCATCCCCGGCATTTTAATATCTAAAAGGATGGCATCAAAGCTCTCCTCCAAAGCTATGTTCAATGCCTCTTCGCCGTCAGCAGCCTGTTCAACAATGTATTTCTCACTTTCTAATA
>WGDP01000341.1 GCA_015493215.1 Bacteroidales bacterium
ATAACATCACATCGTTTGAAAATATTACCAATAGTGCCGGTTTAGGAGGTTTGGGAGGCAACAAAATAATCATTGCCGAAGTTACCGGAGATGAGTACAACGACCTAATCATCAGAACCCGGTCGGCTACGCAATATCTGTTTGAAAGCAATGGCGACGGCACCTTTAACAATATTACTGCAACAGCAGGCATAGCCAACGCAGCCGTATATAACATTGCCGACTTTGACAACGACGGGCTAATCGATTTACTGGATATTGCCGGCAACAACATTGCAATACGGTACAACAACGGCGACAAAACATTTTCGTCGGCACAAGTGGTTGCGCCCCTCCCCGACTTTATGGGCATTGCCGTTTTGGATTACAACAACGACAGGCTTCCAGATATCTACTACACCACTTACGGAGACAATCCCAATGCACTATTAAAAAATAATGGCGACGGAACCTTTACCGATGTAACTACTCAGGCCGGAGTTTCATACAATTATGGTGCACACGGTGTTGATGTGGGTGATTTTAACAACGACGGTTTTGTTGATATTTATCTCGGCAGTTACTCCTCTGCTTCCTGCAAGCTGTTTCAAAACAATGGCGATGGCACTTTTTCGGATGTTACAACCCAATCGGGAACCTCCGGCCAAAACGATACCAGAACCGTTACTTTTGTTGATTATAACAACGATGGTTTGCTGGACATCTTTTCTTCACACCACGATTTTTACAGCTATAGCAATACCATGCTCAAAAACAACGGTGATGGGACTTTTACTGATGTTGCACCTTCGCTGGGAATTTCGGGTGAGTGGATAGGCGATTATTTTGGAGTTGGCTGGGCTGATTACGATTTGGATGGTTCCATGGACCTGTTTGCTGCCGGCCACATCGATAAATACAATCTTTACAAAAATACCAACTGCCCGGGAAACTACCTCGAAGTGGATTTAAAAGGTGTTTGGTCGAACCCCAACGGCATAGGAGCCAAATCCGAAGCTTGGATAAACGGCCAAAAAATTTCACGGTTCATGTTGCCTGACGGTGGCCAGCACGATGGCAGTATGCTCAGACTTCATTTTGGATTGGACACAACAACCATGGTTGACAGCCTGATAACCTATTGGCCTTCGGGTGTGGTAAACAAATTTTATAACATAGCTGCCAATCAGCTTATTACCATTCACGAAGATGAACAGACATCTGTTACTGACAGTAAAGTTGCTGCATTAAAAGTTTATCCCAATCCGGCCAATGATTTTATCAATATTTCGATGATGGTACCTGTTAACAATGAAACACGAATTGCCATTTATACTGTTGACGGGAAACTGATAAAAACTTCCTCAACCTTTTCAGGAGTATCAAATTTATTTGTTGGCAATATTCCAAATGGAGTTTATGTTGTACGGATAACTTCGGGCAACCTTTTGGTAACACGTAAGATTGTAATAGAGCATTAATGCCGGTGTAATTCAGTCACACTTCGACTACCTGCCCGCCGGCTTGCCTTGATACAATTTTTCTTCACCTACAAAACCGACCTGTTTCCCCCAACAGCATATAAAGGCATGTTGGTCATCCAGCTCTCTTCACGGAAATCCGACATGGAGAGGCGTACCGGTTTTGTTTGAGTATATTTTTGAAAAAACGACTTTAAGCTTTTAGCTTTCAAATTCTCTTCTGCTTTAACTTCGATGGGAATTATTGTTTCGTCCTTTTGAACAATAAAGTCAATCTCGCCTCTTGACTTTTCAGCTGACCAGTAAAATATTTCAGAGCCATAGCGAAGCCTTAGTTGCTGCATAACAAACTGCTCGGTTAAAGATCCTTTAAACTCTTCAAAAATCCTGTTTCCTTCAATAATTGCTTTGGCGCTTAATCCGGTCATAGCACCCAACAAACCAACGTCAACAACAAAAAGTTTAAAGGCCGAAAAATCTTCGTATGCTTTAAGAGGCAGACCCGGTTTAACAATGCGGTGTACTTTATAAACAAGCCCGCTGTCTGAAAGCCAGCTCAAAGCAGCCTCAAAATCTTTTGCCCGGGCACCTTTTTTTATAGCGGCGTAAACAAACTTTTTGTTCTCTTTTGTCAGTTGAGCAGGTATGGCATTCCATAATAATCTGATACGCGGAACAATGGATGAAGGGGCATGCTTTGAAAAATCGTGTTCGTATCCCGTCAAAATATTGTTTTGAATACTCCTTATTGCTTTGAAGTCACCGGTAGAAATATATTCCAAAACAACTTCCGGCATACCACCAGTAAAGTAGTAATGCTTTAATAGTTCGATAAATTTATTTTTGAAAGATTTTATTAGTTTCCAATCACCGTTGACAAGAAGCAATGCCAGCCTTGTTTCCCCAACGGCTTCAAGAAACTCCATAAACCCCAAAGGATATAAATCCAGAAAGTCAACCTTTCCAACCGGAAAAGAGCTGTTTTGGTGCATTGCAACTCCCAACAACGACCCGGCCGCCATGATATGAAATTGAGGTGCGTCTTCATAAAAATACTTTAGTGCGGTAAGGCCTCGTTCCACTTCCTGAATCTCATCAAAAATTATCAGGGTATTATCTTTGTCAATTGTTACACCAGTCTCAATTTCAACCGCTTCAATAATACGTTTTACATCAAAGTTATCCTTAAAAATATCCTGCAAGGTTTTTGTATTTTCAAAATTAATATACGCAATCCGGCTGTAATTGGTTTTACCGAATTCCTTCATCAGCCAAGTCTTGCCAACCTGACGTGTACCCCTTATGACTAAAGGTTTTCTATTGGATTTCTGTTTCCAGTTTAACAAATATTTTAACGCTTCCCTTTTCATAGACACATTTTTTCGGACGAATAATTGTGTAAAGATACACTTTTTCGGACGGATAATTGTTGTAACACTACATTTTTTCGTCGGAAACAGGTTTTTTTTAGTTTTCAGAGTTTCTATTCTCAGGCAATCTTTCAAACAGAAAAAAATAATCTTCTATTTTAAAAAAACATAAAGCTGTTGACATTAATAATAACACATCTTATTTTTGTCGATATGTAATTTTAAAATAGATTGCCTTATGAAACAATTAACAAAACTTTCGGTTGCAATGGTGGCCGTATTCACCGTCATGATTTTAATGTTTCCTTCGTGCGACAAAGTATTGGATAATCCGGATAACAGCAACCTAAACAAAGGAGATACTGTCTGGATTTATGAAATTCCGGAAGCAGAGGCGCTTTCAATCCCTGATGCTTTAATGGCCATTGGTAAAAATGGTGACATCTATTTTGAGGTTAGAGATGTTAATAATATTGATAATCCAAGGGTGTATGCCATAACTAAAGATGGTAAGTTTAAATGGAAAACCGAACCGTTAGACGACAATGGGTTGAATATAAGCAGAATGTTAAACAGCGCTATCGTTGTTGCTGATGACGGCACCCTATATTGCACTTCCGGGCCGTTTTTGTATTCCATAAACCCTTCCAACGGACAGGCAGACAAAATATGGGAATGTCCTAAAACACTTGAAGTGGATAACCTTGAGGTTAATGCCTATTCTCCGCTTGTAAATTTGTGCCTGACAAACGATGGCAATTTAGTTGTTCAAAGTTTTGGCACTATTTACGGTTTTGCAGCAGCACTTTATTGCATAACACCTGACGGACAACTAAAATGGTTGGATACCAGGAAGGATCCAACAGCATATAATATTTCCATTGGTCCTGACGGCAATATTTATGATATTGCAGAATTGTGGGATGAGAGTGCTCAATTATGGAAACCCTCCATGCTTGTCACCAGCCCTGATGACGGAAGCATATTATGGACACAAGAGGCTTTTCCGGATGTTCCTGCAGAAAAGCCTGTATTTACTTCGGGTGGTGATGTAATTTTTCCGCTAAAACAAGAAGAAAACACCTTAGTAAGAATGGAAACAACTGATTTTAGTAATATTTGGAGCCTTAAAAATTACGGGGGGATGTACATTTATTCGGTAGTAGATAAAAACGATAATACATTTTCCTCCTTTTTTAATGCCGGTAATATTTATATCCCCGGTAATACCACCGGCGACATCACTTCTCCTGAAAACATTTATATTCCCAAATATCCAAACATTGATTCCAAAGAAAATTTAACAGGAGGCCAGAGTGATGCATTTGCCAATATTATTTCTTCCGATAAAACAGGAAAAGCAGTATGGAGTTATGATAAAATGGGGACAAATAGTATGTCCGTAACTATATCGGATGATAAAGTTTTGTATTTCTCAAGTTTTTATGATACTGAAACCAGCAAAAATAGAAACAGAATATTTGCCATTAAGTGGGATGCCTCATTGGAACATAGCGGATGGCCACGTTACACACACGATAACAGAAACACTTCAAACTATAACAAATGGTAGGGTGTATTCAAAGTTGTTTTTCTTTTGATTCTCCCCTCCGATAGTTATCGTAGCTGTTGGAGGGGCTTCATCCGGTAAAAACAAATATACTGTCCCTGATTACTCCTTAAACATAAAATAAACAGCCAAAACAATAAATATAAAAGCTACGATATGATTCCACTTAATGGTTTGATTCTTAAAAGCTATTAGCGTGAAAACACTAAAAACCACCAGGGTAATCACTTCCTGAATAACTTTCAACTGCACAAGAGAAAAAGGACCGCCATTTTCTTTAAAACCAATACGGTTGGCAGGTACCTGAAAAAAATATTCAAATAACGCTATACCCCAACTGATTAATATAATTGACAGCAATCCCAGTTTATCAAACCATTTCCATTCGGAAAATTTCAGGTGGCCATACCAGGCAATGGTCATAAAAGTATTCGACAATACCAACAAGCCAATGGTTAATAACGCTTTCATTATCAAGACAGGTTAAATCATATCGAAACCAAAGGTATATATAATCCTATGGTTGCATCCTTAATTATCGTTAAAATGTATTAACAGACATCTGGTTATATATTCCAACATTATTATACTGTACATCAATATAAGCCTGTCTTGCCTACATGCCTCCATACAATATTTAATACGGTGCCAGGTAACCCTGAATGCTTTTCGACGGAAGGAGAAAAGTGTATCGAAGGGTGACCCGAAACAAAATAACCCGCCCGTCCGGATTTGCCCGTCCGAACGTCCTTTTCGGCGCGCCCGCCTGACTTAGTCGGGCAGGGGCGGGTCTGCCCGACTGTGTCAGACGGGCAATCCGGACGACAAATTCTTAACGGCATATTACATTTATAATATGACTGTTAACCTCTTTCCGTTGCTCATCCGTATTTATTATTTTGGATGCTATAACACATAAATATAAACATGATATCTTCTTTCAGATTACAAATCTGAAAGCGCTAAGAGATGCTATAACAGATTAATTATAAATCGGTTATCTTCTTTCAGATTACAAATCTGAAAGAGCTTAGAGGTCAACCCCCTTGGGATAACAAACAAAATATTTGGTGGTGGGTTTACCCATTACATTGATATTTAGTTGATCGGAAACTTCGGCAATATCTTTAACCGTACCGTCCTTAAACAAAATGTTAATACGGTCGGAACCGGGCTGATAGGTGTAGTTGGACGTATGGTCGGCAAAACAAAAGTAATCAACCTCATCATCTTTTAATTTGTATTGCGACTGAACCCTGTCCTGTAGGTTCGCAAACCAGGATTCATCAATTTTTTCGTTGCCCATTTCAATTTTAAACAACCGTCGGTTTACCAACGCTTTGCTAAGCTTCGAGAGTATCATATCCTTATGATTAACCCAAACCTTCAATGCCGAAAAAATATCGTAATCATCTAAGTTTGAAAAATGGGCAAGCACTTCCGGATTGTTTTAAAAGTCTTTTTTACTTACGTCATGGTTCAGAAAATAGTTAAGTGCAGGCGTTGAAAACAGCTTTTCTCCTGCCAGCGACAACGTCTTTGCCCGTTTTAAAACCCGTGTTATCATGTATTCGGCAACCAGCACCGTTTTATGCAAATACACCTGCCAGTACATCAACCGGCGGGCGGTGATAAACTTTTCAACCGAATAAATGCCTTTGGCTTCAATTACCGGCTCATCGTTGGCAACCTCCAGCATATTGAGCAGCCGCTCGTAGTTGATAACCCCTTCGGAAACACCGGTAAAAAAGCTGTCACGTTTCAAATAATCCAGCCTGTCCATATCAAACTGACTGGAGATAAGCTTATGAAAAAAGTGACGATGATAGCGGTTCTCAAATATTTCCAATGCCAAATCGAGTTTACCGTTAAAATGTTCGTTCAGTTTTTTAATAAAAACTGCCGATATCTCTTCGTGATGAAGCGAGGTAACAATGGCGTGCTCCAAGGCATGCGAATAGGGTCCGTGCCCAACATCATGCAATAAAATGGCAATTTGCGCGGCGGTCATCTCTTCATTGGAAACCTTATGCCCTTTCGATTTAAGTTCCGACAACGCCCTCCCCATCAGGTGCATGGCTCCCAACGAGTGATGAAAACGAGTGTGCAACGCTCCCGGATAAACCAGATGAGTAAGCCCCAGCTGTTTAATACGTCGCAGCCGCTGAAAATAGGGATGTTCAATAACATCAAAAACCAACTCGTTTGGAATGGTGATAAAACCATAAACAGGGTCGTTGAAAATTTTCCGTTTGTTTACCTTTTTAACGCTCATAATTTTTGTTAATTTTGTGTGTTAGGGTTATGCAGGGCACAATATATAACCGATTTTTGCTTTTGTTTTACAAAACTATCATTTAAATTTCCAAATAACAGCAAACTATGAGTAAAATTAGAATTTTATGGGCAGATGACGAAATTGACCTGTTGCGCCCGCACATTATATTTCTCCGCGAAAAAGGGTACGAAGTAGAGCCTGTTAACAACGGCAGCGATGCCATAGAACTGGCTCACGAACAACATTTCGACATTGTTTTTTTGGATGAACAGATGCCGGGTGTTTCAGGTATCGAAGCCCTCGAAAAAATCAAAGAGGAGTTTCCCAACCTGCCCGTGGTAATGATTACAAAAAGCGAAGAGGAGTCGATTATGGAAGATGCCATTGGCTCTAATATTGCCGACTACCTGATAAAACCGGTAAAGCCAACTCAAATTTTGTTGTCGCTAAAACGAAATCTTGAAAACCGCAAACTGGCCGGCGAAAAAGCCACCATGAACTACCAGCAACAATTCCGTGAACTTAGCATGCGCATGATGGACAGGCTGGAAAGTGGTGACTGGGCAGAGATCTATAAAAAGCTGGTTCGTTACGAATTGGATTTGGAAAAGTCGGAAGACGAAAACATTCTGGAAATTCTTAAGATGCAAAAAACCGAAGCCAACAATAACTTTATAAAATATTACGAAAACAATTATTACGACTGGCTTCATGGTAATAGCGATGACAAACCCATATTATCACAAACACTTATTAAAGAAAAGATTTTCCCGCTGTTGGAGAAACCTGAAAAGACCTTCTTTCTTTTAATCGACAATTTACGGTACGACCAATGGAAAATTATTCAGCCCATGATTGAAAATTATTTCAGGGTTGAAGACGACAGCATTTACTACAGCATTTTGCCCACCACCACCCAGTATGCACGTAATGCGCTGTTTTCGGGCATGATGCCGGGCGAAATTCGCAAACATTATCCTAACTTTTGGACTGATGAAGAGGATGAAGGCTCAAAAAACCAGTATGAATACGAGTTACTCAAAGAGCAGTTTAAACGCAGCGGCAAACATCTGAAAACATCGTATCATAAGGTGTTGAACCTCGATTTCGGACGCCGGTTGGCCGACAACATCGCCAATTTAATGCAAAACGATTTTAATGTAATTGTTTACAATTTTGTGGATATGCTTTCGCATGCCCGCACTGAAATGGAGATCATCCGCGAGCTTGCAGACGACGAACCGGCCTATCGCTCGCTGATGGCATCGTGGTTTGAGCACTCCTCGCTTTTTGAAATCATCAAATACCTGTCCGATAAAAACGTGCGCCTCGTTATTACCACCGATCATGGTTCGGTACGGGTGCAGGATCCGGTAAAAATTGTGGGCGACAAAAATGTAAACACGAACCTTCGTTACAAATACGGAAAGAACCTGGCTTACAATGAGAAAGAGGTTTTTGAAATGGCCAACCCCGACGACTATTACCTTCCTAAAATCAATGTAAGCACACGTTGGGTTTTTGCGCGCGACGGAAACTTTTTTGCCTACCCAAACAATTACAATTATTATGTAAAATACTATCGAAACACCTTTCAGCATGGAGGCATCTCGATGGAAGAGGTGATGATACCGGTTATAACCCTTAAATCGAAGTCGTAGCAGAGATGAAAAAAACGATTGAAGTAAAAAACTTATCGGAACTGCCAAAAGCTGCTGCCACCATTTTAAACGACCTGAAAGGCCATAAGGTTGTAGCTTTTTTTGGCAAGATGGGTGTCGGAAAAACCACCCTTATCAAAGCCCTGTGCAACGAACTTGGTGTTGAAGATGTGGTAAGCAGCCCCACTTTTGCACTCATAAACGAGTATCTTGCTGGAACCGGCGAACCTGTTTTTCATTTCGATTTTTACCGTATCAATTCCATTGAAGAGGTGTTTGACATAGGTTATGAAGAGTACATTTACAGCGACCATTTTTGCTTTATTGAATGGCCTGAAATGATAATGGAACTTTTACCCGAATCGTACGTATATCTATCCATCAACGAAAATGAAGACGGAATCAGACAAATAAGCTATGAGATTCCGGAATAAAACATGCTGCTAATGGCGGCCTGAAATAACAATCAAAACAGTTTAGTGTATGGAAGATTCAGGAAACGGATTGTTACATTTTGAGAAAGAACAGCTGCTACCACAGGAAGAGGTGCTGGAATCGGCTACACCCCACAAAAAGTTTTCAATAGGAATTCCTGCCGGGAACCTGAACAACGAATCGCGGATTCCGTTAACACCCGAAGGAGTTCAGCTTTTAACCGACAACGGACACAACGTTTTTGTGGAAGAAAATGCAGGCGTTGCCGCCAATTTTTCCAACAGTGAGTATGCCGATTCAGGTGCGCAAATTACCAATGCCACAGAGGTTTATCAATCGGATATAATCCTTAAAATTGCTCCTCCCACATTGGAAGAAACGGAATTGCTAAAACGAAACCAAACACTTTTTTCGTCGGTAAATCTGCTTGGCCAGGATAAATCCTTTTTTGAAAAGCTTACGCAGAAACGGTTGTTGGCCATAGGATACGAATACATTCAGGACAAAACAGGTGCCTTACCCGTTGTAAAATCGATGAGCGAAATTGTGGGAAACACCTCCATTGTTATTGCTGCCGAATATTTAAGCAACCGGCTTTTTGGCAACGGAGTTATCTTAGGTGGCTTTCCGGGTATCAAACCCACCGAAATTGTAATAATAGGTGCAGGAACCGTGGCCGAATATGCTGCCAAGGCTGCACTGGGAATGGGGGCTACCGTTAAAATATTTGACAACTCTATTTACAAATTGCGAACCATTCAAAAAAACCTTGGAACCAGAATTTTTACCTCCGTTTTGCAACCCGTTGTTTTGGAAGAAGCTCTTATACATGCTGATGTTGTGATAGCGGCCAAACATGCCTCAAATGGCATTTCCGATTGTTTTGTTACGGCCGAAACAGTTCAAAAAATGAAACATGGAAGCGTTATTGTTGATGTGAGCATCGATCAGGGAGGCTGCTTTGAAACTTCAAGGCCAACCCACCATAACGACCCGGTTTTTATTGAACACGGCGTTACCCATTATTGTGTTCCAAATATTGCTTCAAGAGTTCCGCACACGGCTTCCATGTCGTTAAACAACTTTTTAACACCGTTGTTGCTAAACATTGGTGAAGCGGGGGGAATTACGCAGTACATAAAAAAAGACAACGCTTTTAACAAAGGTGTTTATATTTTTAACGGAACGCTTACCAACAAACAGATAGGAGAACGTTTTGACTTACGTTACCGCGATTTGGATTTGTTGCTCGCTGCGTTCAGATAGTACCAACAACTATCAGGATTATCTTATAAGCGTTACAGTTCCCGATTGTTTTAAGGTTTCCGCATTGAAACACCCGGTAAATTATATATTTCATTTCTTGTCTCACCTGGAAATCCCGAATTCACATCCCAACACATATATTAACCAAAAAGTGACTTATTAACCTAAACGCCCTAAAAGGACAACTTATTCTATCCCAATAGCAAAGCATAGAAATAATCCCACAAAGAAAAGGTTGTCCGACACCAATAATTGCAGACTTAAAAAATGTTAAAATTAAAACATCTATGC
>WGDP01000342.1 GCA_015493215.1 Bacteroidales bacterium
GGACCCTGATAAACAGGTGAAAAACCGTTAACGGGGCCAAAATTTAAAGAGGACTGGTTCAGACTGTCATCATAAGTAATAATATGAACATTATCATCTTCAAGCCAGGCGTTTACATAGCTTCCTGAAAACACATCGTTGCTTTTGTAAAGGTTAATCGAGTCGGCAACCAAAGTCCATTTTGTAACAGGTGCGTTTAAAAAAGTATCAACACCGCCATCAAGGGCGGCAATTTCATTTTGATATGCCTCAATAACAACAGGTTCGGCATCAGTACCCTGCAATGAAATAACCATGTTATGTTCATAGTAAATACCACCTCTAATTTCAAGGGTATCGCCGGCTACAAGGTGGTTTAGCGCATATTCAATGGTTTGCCAGGGATGTTGAAAAGAGCCGTTGTTGCTGTTATCTCCATCTACCGCCACATAATAGGTGTTACCGAGAGATAACATGGATACCACTGTTAACAAAATAGTTATAAGCGTAATTTTAACATTTATCAAATGCAACATTCTAATTATTATTTTATTTTTTTCAGCCTAATACAGAAAACGTTCCACAAGCATGAAAAATTTCATACGGGTGGAACGCTTAATTAACTCAGACTTGAAAAAGACACTACTCTTCCACAACAATTTCGTGAGTAAGTTTGGAGCTTTTACGCAACATCTCGCTTACCCCGCAATAACGTTCCTGCGATAGGTTCACCGCTTTTTCAAGTTTATCCATGGGCAGGTCTTTCCCCCGGAAAATATAACGAATTTTAATGGTATGAAAATATTTGGGATGTTCGTTGGTAAGCTCGCCCGAAACTTCCACATTAAAATAATCGGGTTTTACCCTCATTTTTGTTAAAATTGAAATAACATCCATGCCGGTACATCCTCCCAAAGATACCAGTGTTAACGGTTTTGGACGAGGGCCTTTGTTTTGACCGCCCACACTTGGTACGGCATCGAGCATAATTTTAAAATCGTTTACTTCCGCTTCAAAGGCCATGTTGCCGGCCCATTCAATGTTTACTACTTCTGCCATAATTTTAGTTTTTTTTATGATGCACAAAAATAGGGAAAATGTTTGAATGATTGTTGAATTGTTATATTACCAAGCTAATTGTTATTCACCGGGGTTTAGCCCGGGGAACAAGAAGCATTATTGAAGAATTGATGGTTGCGTTTTGCGGAAAGGGCAGTATGGTGTCAGGGAGGTTCTTTGACTACCTGCCCGTGAATTCGTTCATGCGGACGTGCTGAACAGGCACGTTCGGACGGGAAGTCCGGATAACCTACACTGAACTACGTATTACATTCATAATATGATTGTTAAAACCTTCTTTTCTTTAGTTACTCCCCTACCGTCAGCACCGCACCCGAATTAACCTCAAGATTGCTGCTATCTTTAATATATATTTTACTAACCTGCACGTTGCTACTTATTTGAGGAGCATGGTTATAAAATCCCGGAGACGGAATGGTTACTTTATCGGTACTATCCGGTACGGTATTATTCGACCAGTTTCCTGAGTTGCTCCAATCGTTACTTAAGGTTCCTTTCCAATAAATACCATATTCGTAAGCGCCCATATCGTTGGCATTTAAAAGTGGCCTTGGAACGCTGTCTCTGTCCATGATTAATCCGCAATCCGATGCGGCATCAATGGCCGGCGAGGTGGCCGACAAGTGCAAATCGGGAGGAAAAGCAGAAACATCGGCAAAATCGGGATTGTTAAAAATAGTGTGGCTATCGTGGCCTGCTGCCTGCCAGGAGCTAAAGCCCGTGTAGGAAGTGTTCTGCCATTCAAACTCAACATTTACAGCCCCAACTAAGTCATAATACAGGTTACTATCTAAAACAACATTTACCGGCGCCACCGAAGAGTATTGAATAATTAAAAGGTTGTCGATGTTTGTACCGTAAACAATGTTGTTTGTTACAGAACAGTTTTCGGCATAGGTAATGTTAATCTCTGCTTCATAATCATTTAACGTATCGTTGTCATAAAGGGTATTGTTGTAAAAAATGCAGTTTACTATTTTGCCTGAACCGGACGGATAGTCGTAGCCTCCCAAAGCAATTCCCGACTTTGCATTCCGATAAATAGCATTGTTTTTTACCGTAATTCCCGAGGCTGTTTTGCCTGTATGCTCACACCCCACTTCAATGCCCCAGATATTTTGATAGCAACTGTTTCTTTCAATTACAATATCTCTGGCGCCATCAATGTAAATCCCTCCGTTAGCTGCATAGGGAGAGCTACATTTATAAGTAATGTTTTCTTTACAAACACCATTACGCGCCTGATCCTTAGCAGGGTCGGAGCAAGTCTGTTCATGGCCAATCATCACAATTCCTATGTTGGTAACATCGTGAACCGAATTGCCAATGATATTAAAAGTATCTACATTTCCATTTACCGCCAGCGCTTCACTAAAACCAAGCCGGCAGTTGTATATTTCGTTGTTGATTATATTCAGATGGCTAAGCGGTGTTGTTGAATCACCAAACACAATAAGGGGTTGCGAATTGGTATTTTCGTTGATGGGGTCATTGGGATTGGCTGAAAAATGAATGTCGTGTATTTTGCAGTTTTTAATGGTTGTGTTACTGCTTTTTCCCGTAATCAATATTCCCTGTGCATCATTGTGAATATTATTTTGAAGCTCAAACCCATCGAAAGTAACCCCTTGTTTGTTGCTGATTTCAACCATCGCTCCCGTTGAAACTCCGGTGCCGTCAATAATCACATTTTGGTTCTGATAATTCTGTATCGTAATGCTGTCAACTCCCACAGAAACCTGCTCAAAATAGGTCCCCTGCATTACATTAACAGTGCTTCCGGCAGTTGCATTGTTACAGGCATAATTTATATCCTTCCAGGGAAGTTGATAGGTGCCGGGATTGCTGTTATCACCGGAAACAGATACGAAATATTCAGTGCTTCTATTGCCGTTTTGGTTTGAAGGGGTATTGTAAGAAACAACCTTACCTGATTGTTTACCATTGATTTGAGCATTGGGAGATAACCACATAACAAAAAAGAAAAACAGAATAGAAACCTTTAATTGCATAACATGAACCTGAAAAAGAATTTTACACAAAGGTAAGGGTAATTTATGAGTCTTGATGAATTGACGCATTGACACATTGAAGCATTGACGCATTGTTTAGATATTAGCAACTTGCAGATAAGGTGTGCAAACCGAATGACTACTCCTTTTACTTTCAGGTGAGTATATAAAAAAAAGCCCCCGGCCGCTATCAGGTAACAGCATCGGGGGTTTGACCTACGACAATTTTAGCAACAAAGCCTTCTCATGTCTTTCAGAACGCCTTTGCGCAGGAAAGCTTGCATGCCGGAGGCAGACCTCTAAAAAATTCCATTTCCACTATCTTCTTTTTCGGTTTCAATGTGTTTGGTTGATTTTTTTACTTTTCCTTTGTTAAAGCGGAAGGTGAGTTTGATGAGGAACATATTTTTAAGCACGCTAATGTCGGTATGGGTGTATTGTTCGTAGCCATTGGCTTTTACGTAATTGCCCTGATCGTAGTTTATGCCCCAGTTTACCGGAAGCATGTAGCCCACCATGGCGGTTAACCGGTTTTTCAGGAACGGTTGCTGCACGAGGAGTAACCAATAATCGTTGTTGTTGCGCGAGTAACCCAGTGCATTGATGTTTTTACCCATATCACGACGATAGTTTAAAACAATAACCCCATTGTTTTTCAGCCCCGTAAACACAAGCTGCGAGTTTGCTTTCCAGTCGTTGATACTGTTTACATTGTCGTTGTAGGTAATTTTACTGTTATAAACCTGCAGGCTGTTTTGCCAGACAAACAGTTTGCCCATGGGAATGGTAAAGTTAGCCTGGACTCCCTTGTCTTCGTAATGTCCTATGTTGCTGTAGGTGTATTCAAAAATGCCATCGGGGCGTAAAAATCCTGTTTGCGAAATGTAGTTGTTTGAAAATTGATAATAGGGTTCAACCGAAAACAACCCCTGCATGATGCTAAGCTTTAATGAAACTTTGTTGATTACCGATGGTTTTAAGTCGGGGTTACCGGTGGTGATGGTTGTGGGATTAAGCTGTGAGCTGAATGGGTTGGTTTGACTGATGCCCGGATAATCGGAGTCGGAACGATACATCAACTTAAGGCTAACCATTTTGCTGATGTTATATTTAAAGTCGAAATAGGGCTGATAAATAAAATATTTGTGATTTTGGGTTTCGGTAACAGGGTTGCTGTATTCGGCTGCCAATCCGGCTTTAAAGCTTATTTTATTACTCAACGCATAGGAGGCATATCCGTAAATGTTGTGCCTCACTTCGGTTTGTTTAAAAATCACCGAAGTATCAGCAGAGGCATTATTATTGGTTACATCAAAGTTGTTATCCAGCTTTTTCCAGGTGTTGCCGTACCCCACCTGAGTGCTGAGTTTAGGAGTGAATTCACGGTTGTATTCAATGTTAAACTTTGTGTAGTTTTTATTGTTTATTCCCGCTTCCTGGCGCCAGCTTGCATCGTCGTAAATGGTTTTGTTGGCATACTTTTCATGATAATAGATGTAGCTGAAACTGGCGTCAATTCTGTCTTTGTTGCTGAGTTTCCCCACATAAAACAAACTGTTGTACGAGTCGTTGGTTTCTTTGTTTAAAGAGGTGTTAAACCGATAGCTGTCAATCAGCTCGCCGGAATCGTAAACAGAGGTTTGCATGGCCTCGTCAATTTGCTGGTTTGATTTGGGGAAGTTCGACATATTGCTTTCAAAACTAAGGGTGTTTCGCGGATTGATATAATAGTCGGCGCCAAGTGTGTAATTGGTAATTTTATTTTGAAAAAACATATTGGGGCCGTCGTTGGGCGACTCCTCTTTTATTTTACTGTTGTTGCTGTAGATGGTTTCGTTACCGGTTTTAAGGGCAAATTTTTGTAAGTGGTTGGTGAAGCCCGCATATATATTAAACTTGTTGAATGAGTAATTGTAGGTGATGTTTAAGCTGTTTATGGGAAGCACGTATTTACTGTCCTTCTGATCCGAATCAACCAACAGCTGATCGTTAATGAAAAACTCTTGTCCCACATAATCTTTCCGTAAAATAATATTGATGATGGCCGAATAGCCTTCCAACCCGTATCTACCACCGGGGTTACGGATGACCTCTACTTTTTTCAGCCGTTCGGGAGAGAGGTTTTTTATGTATTCCTGATTTTTTTCTACCCCTTCCACAAGAAAAATAACATTGCTTGAATTATCCACCGAAATGGTATTGTTGTAGCGGTCGTAGCTTAAGCCGGGAACTTTTTCAAGCACCTCTTTGGCGTCGGAAGCCCCCTTGCGCATTTCGTCGGTAACAATCTGCATATCTTTGTCGATGCTGCTTTCGCGACTGCTGGCGGTTACCTCAACTTCATCCAGCGATTGAAGGTCTCTCTTCATTTTATAGATGCCCAAAAACTTACTACTGCCAACATATCCAATGGTTACCGTATCGGGCACGTAACCCATATAGCTGTAGGCCAGTTTATAGCTTCCGGGGCTGACAGGGATGGTAAAATACCCCTTCTCATTGGTAATGCCTCCGGTAATAAGGCTGTCGGCCATGTTTAAAACCGCTACTGAACAGTACATCAAATTGTCGCTTGCTTTTTCACCTTTTATCTGCCCTGTTATCTCCATACTGCTTTGTGCTAACAAGGGGCTGCTTACAGCCAAAATCATCAGGATTACCAAGCTTTTTAAAGAAAAATTGTAATTACTCATTTTAAAAAATTTAAAGGATATCGAACGTTTCATGTTTGATTGTTTTTATTGGTTTGACGAAGCAAAAGTAGATTGAGATACAAGCGAGGAAAACAATTTTTCGGTAAACGGGCGGGATGAATCGGTGAATGAAAGAAAATAGGAATTGTAATAAACTAAAGAAGCGGGAACTTTTGGGCATAAAAAAAACATCCTGCATAAATACAGGATGTTTTTTAAATTCTTTGCTAAAAAATATTAGCTGATGCCTTTTGATAATTCGGCACCTGCTTTAAATTTAACAACTTTTTTAGCAGGAATATCAATTTCTTTGCCTGTTTGAGGGTTACGGCCTTTTCTGGCAGCTCTGGTAGAAACAGAGAATGATCCGAAACCAACGAGAGCAACACGATCGCCACCTTTAAGGGCATCGGTTGTAGCTCCAACAAAAGCATCAAGAGCTTTTTTTGCATCTGCTTTGCTGATACCGGCACCGTTTGCCATAGCATCAATTAATTCAGCTTTGTTCATCTTTTTTTAAGTTTTGATTAATACTAAAATGGATTGTCGCTAACAAATATATACGAAACATCAGAAAAGACAAGGGTTTTAGCCTGATTTTACCGTTTTTTGTTAATAATTTGTTGAAATTGTTAATAACACAGCCCTTTTTTGGCCTAAAATCGCTACAAAGCGGATAGAATAACGCTTACATGGAAATGGCTCACAGTTACAAACTGTGAGCTGAATTAAGGGTTAGGCTCACAGTTGCAAACTGTGAACTGAATTAAGGATCAGGTTCACAGTTGCAAACCGTGAACTGAATTAAGGGCCAGGCTCACAATTACAAACTGTGGGCTGAATTAAGGGTCAGGCTCACAGTTGCAAACTGTGAGCGAAGTCAAAGCGAATTGAAAACTGTGAGCAAATTTAAGGTGGCTTTAAACAGCTTGGAGGCTTCCGTTAAACGTCATCCCCCTTAGCAAATCTTCAATATCCATTTTTCGTTTGCCGGGCATCTGCAACTCTTTTACCTCCATATAGCCATCGGCACAATAAATCCTCAGGTAGGTTTTGTTGTCGGTTTCAACCTTTCCCGGGTGGTGCTGATGTGCAGATTGAACAGGTACTGCATTAAAGATTCTAACATAATACACTTTGCCGGTTTCATCTTTCAAATTGGTGTGAGCAACAGGCCAGGGACTTAATCCCCGAATAAAATTATAAACCTGCCTTACCGGCCGGTTCCAATCTATCCGGCAATCCTCCTTAAATATACGGGGAGCCGGTTTCAGCATTTCGTTCGGCTTAACAAGTAAATCCTGATTAATAAGTTTTGGTGTACCTTGTATAATAAGGTCGATGGTTTGCAAGACCAGTTTTGCACCTTCGTTCATCATTTTGTCGTGCAGCGTTAAAAAGTTATCGTCCTCAGTTATAGTAAGTTTTTTTTGAAGAATAATATTTCCCGTGTCAATTTTATCATCGATAAAAAAGGTGGTTAGTCCGGTTTCTGTTTCTCCGTTAATAATGGCGTGATTAATAGGTGCGGCTCCGCGATACTGCGGCAACAACGAAGCATGCAGGTTAAAGGTTCCTTTGGTTGGAATTTCCCAAACCACCTTTGGCAGCATTCTAAAAGCTACAACAACTTGCAAATGCGGTTTTAGCTCCCTGAGGGTATTTACAAAATCATCGCTGCGTAATTTCTCAGGCTGCAACAAATGCAGATTATGGGCAAGGGCATACTCTTTTACCGGCGAAGTGCGCAACTTTTTACCTCTGCCGGCCGGCTTATCGGGTACGGTAACAACAGCCACCACATCATATCCTGCCTGCACAATGGCATCCAATACAGGAACGGCAAAGTCGGGCGTTCCCATAAAAACTATTTTAACGGGTTCTTTTTTCATCTGATTAAAAATTCTCACTTTTTATCTTGTAAAGATACGAAATGTTATCGTTTGAAGGGACTGAACATCATGCTTTACTCCAACAAAAAAGCCCGACAGGTTTTGTCAGGCTTTTAGGATGTTATCTACAAAATTTATTTATCGAGTTTAGCCTCAACACGGGCAATATAACGCTCAATATTATTACCGTATTTTGTTTTGGGGTATTTATCGCGGATAACCTTGTAGTTGGCCAGTGCTTCACTGTTTTTGCCCATCAGCTCAAGGGTTTCGGCAGCCTTAAAATAAAACATCGAAGCGGTGAAGCTGTTGTTTTTCATGGTGGCGGCTTTTAAATACTGGCTAACAGCTTTTTCCTGATTACCTTTTTCAAGATAGGCATCACCCAGTGCACCTTGTGCCATGGGAGCAACCAGCTGGTCATCGGCTTTAAACTTCGACAGATAGTCGATGGCTTTGTCGAAATCGCCCTTTTTCAGAAAACAGATGCCGGCGTAATAGTTGGCAAGCTTTCCCGGTTTTGTGGAGCTGTACTCATCGGCAATATCCACAAATCCCAAGTGGTTGCCATCGCCAAACAATGCTTTATCCAACGAGTCCGACTCGAAAAACTGCTGGGCAGCAAAAATCTGCTCCTGTGCATCCTGGGTCTTAGGTTCGATAATATATTTTTGATACCCAAAATATCCCAACACAATTACCAATATAACCAACACGCCAATTATCAGCGAATTTTGGTTTTTAATAATAAATTCTTCACTTCTGGTTAGAGATTCTTCAATATTTTCAATTGTCTTCTCTGTCTTTTTAATCTCTTGTTCTTTCTTGTTTGCCATACTATTTGATTTTGAGGTTGCAAAAGTATATTTTTATTCTTAATAATAAAACAGCTGCTTTTATTTTTTTAACTTTGTCAATTGCGCGGGGCTTTTAACAGTTGTTCGTTTATAATTATTTACATCATAGTACTTTATGAGATTTGTTTATGCATTAATTCTGATTCCGCTTATCATGTTTTCAACAACAGTTAAAGGCGGATGGGTTATTTCGGAGGTCAGTTCCGACCATTTTGGCAATAAAAGTCATCAAACAACATTTTTACAAAACAATAAAGTGAGGTACGAATCCGAAGTTTCCATCGCCATTATTGATTTGGATAAATCACTGATAACCTTAGTATTTCCGGGTCAGAAGGTATATTGGCAAGGTAGTGCCGACGATTTTAAAGAGGGAACCCGAAAAGCCTTTGAAGCACAAATGCGATCGATGATTAACGAGGCTTCAAACGATGAAAAAGATACTTATCAACAATTTTATGATGATATTTTAAAGAAGATAAACACCAGGGATACCGTCCAAATTGAAACCCGGGTAAGTGTTAAAAACCTGAATCGTACCGACACCATTGAAGGTTACCATTGCCAGGCCTATGATATTTATGTTGACAGCCTCCTGAACGAGCGAATGTGGATTTCATTTAACGAACAACCCTTTAAAGATGTTGACTTACATAAACTTATGCTGCTTACTTCTGAAATGGCTCCCATGAGCAACGGTATTAACGTATCCAATTCCGACAGTTATATCAATCTGGTACAAAAGGGACTTGTGGTTAAAACCGAAAAATATATCGACGCGCATTTGGCAACCACTACCAGATTAACACTGGCCAAAGAGGGTAAAATTGCGGATGCCTTTTTTGCGCCTCCTCCCATGTACCGAAAGGTATCCATTGGCGAAGCACTTGATTTAAGTGCCGAAAACGACCTGCCTGACATCAATGCTGAACCTGAAAACAACAAAGCATCACCCTTTGATGATAATAACGGTTTTTAGGTTTGCAGCCCATTGATGCAACCTTTTCCGTTTCCGGTTTTCTAAATAATTAAACTCATCCTTTTTAATTTCAAAAAAAATAACATGAAAAAAATCTTGCTCTCGTTAGTATTAACAGTATTAACAGTTGGCTTTTGCAACGCCGAACCGGACACTTCTATGCAACAAAAGCAAATAAACCGGTGGCTGACCTCCGGAACAATTGGCTTACAGCTTCCGGCGTTTAATAACAGAAACAGCGTAAAGGGTAAGAAGTTTAAGCCGGCTGATTTACTTAAATTAAAAACCAAAGAGATTGGAAATCCTGTTGAAGGCGACACCTTTTTAATACGCAACCACAAAACTTATCAATGGAAATCCGCCCGGTTGAGTAAAAGCAACTATGTTAATCTTAAGCCCGTTAAAAAAGCCGATTATAGCGAAACGTGGCTTTCAACTTACCTTGTTACCGATCGTTTTGTGAAAATTAAACTGGAAAACAAAACCCGGCAATGTTTTGAGCTTTATGTGGACGGAATAAAAAAGTTAAGCAAATACAGTGTTACCGACGAAAAGAAAAGTGCCGATAAAAAAAGTACCTCGTTAAACCTCGAAAGAGGCACACATCTTATTGTAATTAAAACCTTGTACAATGCTGACAAAAAAGGAGTATGGAAACTCGTTTCGCAGATAAGTTTCGACAAAGATATCCCGTCGGATGCGGTTCAAATTACTACGCGTCCTCACTATTTTATGGACATCAATCATTTAATGAACGGAAAACATCTTCAGGGTGTTTCAATATCCGACAATGGTGAATATATTTTGTTACGCTACCAAAAGGTGTATCCTCCCGAAGGAAAAAGCGAATCGTGGTTTGAAGTGAGAAAACGCAACAATAACCGGGTAATTTACACCTCGCAATTTGCCAATGTAAGCTATGTTCAATGGGTACCGGGTAAAAATGCTGTTTCGTTTAAAGCTAAAACGGCCGGTGTAAACAAGCTGTTTTTGTTGAACCTTGAAAATATGAAGAGAACCGTATTGCTGGATAATTTGAAAAATGCAGGTTACTACCAATGGTCGCCCACGGGAGATTTTATTGTTTACAGCATCAACGAAAAGCCCGACAAAAACAAAACGGGCATGATTCATCTTGTTAATATGATGGACCGGTGGCCGTGGTGGCGCAACCGCGGACAGCTTTACAAGCTAAACATCAGCGATTTATCAACCGAACGACTCACCTACGGATATCTCAATACCCAATTACAGGACATTCGTTACGATGGAAAAAAGCTGCTTATTTCGCAAAGTGTGCCCGACTTCTCGCAGCGCCCCTACACCCGTCAGATAATGATGGAACTCGATTTAAGAACCCTGAAAGTCGATACCATTTGGAATCAGGACTTTGCAGGGTCGGCCCAATATTCACCCCATGGCAATAAGCTGCTTGTAATGGGCAGTGCTGCCATGTTTAACGGAGCAGGAGTTAACGTCCCTAAGGATGTTATTCCCAACGATTACGATACACAAGCCTACATTTACGACCTCAAAAGCGGCAAAGCAAAGGCTGTTACCAAAAATTTTAATCCTTCCATTATAGCTGCCACATGGAATGAGGCCGACAACCTTATTTATTTCAGAGTAGAAGAAAAATCGTGGAGAAACCTTTACAGCTATAACCCCGAAGACGGCAAATGGAACAAGCTAACCACCAAAACCGACATGGTAAACAGCTTTGAGATTGCCAAAAAGGCACCTGTGATGGTTTACTACGGAAGCAGCATTCAATATCCCAAAACCGCCTGGAGTTGTAACCTCGACGGCAGCCATCAAACCCTGATTGCCGACCCTGAAAAGGACTTTTTTAAAGACATCACCTTTGGTAAAACCGAAAACTGGAATTTTAAAAACAAAACCGGGCGCACCATCGAAGGAAGGGTTTACTATCCACCCGATTACGACGCCGGCAAAAAATATCCGGTAATTGTATATTATTATGGTGGCACCTCACCCACTGGCAGGGATTTTAGAGGCCGTTATCCCAAAAACCTTTTTGCAGCGCAAGGCTATCTTGTTTACGTTTTGCAGCCAAGCGGCGCCACCGGTTTCGGACAAGCGTTTTCGGCACTTCACGTTAACAACTGGGGCGAAACCGTAGCCGACGAAATTATTCTTGGCACAAAAACCTTTTTAAAAGCGCATCCGATGGCCGACCCCGAAAAAGTGGGCTGCATGGGTGCATCCTACGGCGGTTTTATGACCATGCTGCTTACAACACGCACCAACATTTTTGCCACGGCCATTGCGCATGCCGGCATCAGTTCCATTTCATCGTATTGGGGCGAAGGCTACTGGGGATACCTCTACAGCTCGGTGGCTTCGGCCAACAGCTTTCCGTGGAACAACACAAAACTGTATGTGGGGCAAAGTCCCTTGTTCCATGCCGATAAGGTTACCACTCCCCTGCTATTGCTGCACGGCAATGCCGATACCAATGTGCCGCTTGGCGAAAGCATTCAGATGTACACGGCGCTGAAACTGCTGGGAAAAACCGTTGAACTCATCGAGATAGAGGGACAAGACCACCACATTATTGATTATAAAAAACGAATTGAATGGCAAAAAACCATTTTAGCCTGGTTCGACCGTTGGCTAAAAAATCAGCCGGAGTGGTGGAACCAAATGTATCCCAAAGAAGATTTATAAACCAATTGTAAAATATGACTGAAAAAATATTGACCCAATCGGTAAAAAAACAACTGCTTGCACATCTTTCGGAGTACCTTACCGACAGGCGCAAAGCACGTTTTGAAGAGGTTATAAAATACAGGACAAGGTATATTACCGTAGTTTTGGAAGATGTATTCCAGTCGCACAACGCCAGTGCTGTTTTGCGCAGCTGCGACCTTACGGGCATTCAGGATATTCACGCCATCGAAAACAGAAACGAATATGATGTAAACACCGAAATAGACATGGGCAGCTCCAAATGGCTGAACCTGTATCGCTATAACAAGCAGAAACACAACACAAAAGGAGCCTTTCAGAAACTTCGCAACGATGGTTACCGCATTGTTGCCACCACCCCTCACAAAAACGACTACACCCTCGACACACTTCCGATGGAAGGAAAATTTGCCCTTGTGTTTGGCACCGAGCTTACCGGACTGTCGGAAATAGCCATTGCGGAGGCCGATGAATTTTTGCGCATACCCATGTATGGTTTTACCGAAAGCTACAACATCTCGGTTTCGGCAGCCCTGTCCATGTTCACTTTAACGGAACGCTTGCGTAAAAGTAACCTGCCGTGGCAATTGAGCAACGATGAACAACTGGATATTTTACTTGAATGGGTAAGGCGCTCGGTAAAATCATCTGAAAAGATTGAAAAAGTGTTTTTGGAAAAGATAAGTGAATGAAATTAAAACCTCCAACTTATCACTTTTTCTTCAAAGCATCATAAAACAGCTGATGAATATTGGTTCTGATATCCAAATCAGATAATTTATTGTTGTGCATATCGGGATAAACCCTGTTTGAAATAAACACATAAACCAACCCGTTTTCGGGGTCGGCCCAGGTATAGGTCCCCGTAAACCCCGAGTGGCCATAGCTGGCCGGCGACGCACTTTTGCAATTGGTTCGGTGATCTTCGTATTCGTACAAAGGCTTGTCAAAACCCAGTCCCCGGCGGTTATCGGTTTCGGGAAACTGATAGCTTGTAAATTTTTTAACCGTTTCCGGCCGTAAATACTGTTTTCCGTTGTAAGTCCCGCCGTTAAGCAGCATCTGCATAATTACGGCTACACTTTCGGCATTTCCAAACAAGCCGGCATGTCCCGAAACGCCTCCAAGCATGGCAGCACCCTGATCGTGTACATCGCCGCGCAACACCTGTTTTCTGAAAACAGTGTCATCTTCGGTGGGTGCTATTTGATTCAAAGGAAATTTTTCGCGGGGCAGATAGGTTAATCTTGTTAATCCCATGGGACGATAAAACTGCTGCTGCACAAACAGTTCCAGCGGCTTGTTGGTGATGTTTTCAATCATGGTTCTGAAAAGGTAAAATCCCAGGTCGCTGTAATGATATTCCTTTTTATCACTCATGGGCGAGTTCAACAGCTCGCGGTAAATTTCGTAGGAATAATTCTTTTTAATGTACATATTTTCAGCCACCCTGACCGGATATTGTTCCGAAATTACCGAATGATAAATGGTGGTATCGGGACCGTAGTCGCGCAGGGTTGAATCGTAATACGGAATCCACGGCGTAAGCCCTGCCTGATGGGTTAGCACCTCTTTAAAACGCAGGTCTTCTTTGTTGGTTCCTTTTAACATGGGAAGCCAGGTAACCATTTTTTTGTTTAAGTCGATACGGTTGTCTTCTTCCAGTTTCATCAGCGAAATGGTGGTGGCCAAAATTTTTGTCAGTGAAGCCAAATCGTAAACATCCGATTTTTGAACCTTCCGCTTTTTATCGTAGGTTTGATATCCGAAAGTTTTGTCGTAGAAAACATGTCCATCTTTGGCGGCCAGTATCTGACATCCCGGAAAGGCACCTATTTCAATGCCATTCAGCGCAGTAGAATCAATTTTATCTAATATATCAACATCAATTCCCAGCTTTTTGGGACTTACATAATCCATGGTGGTATGCAGGTCAACGATGCCTGTACCGGCCTCAAAGCCTCCTGCCGCAACAGGTAGCCTGCCCATGGGTTTTTGAACACCCGAAATCACCGCCGCCGAAGCTTTTTGGCTTGCCGGCTTCTCCTGATACGACATCAATATCGCCGGTATTTTATCGAGATGCTTAAAAAAATCGAGAGCATACGGACTGGCATACACATCAAGTACCACCGTGGTCAGCTGTGCCAGCGAATCGATTAGCTTAACATCGGTGTCGGCAATACCAAATTTTTTTGTGGCCAAAATGTTGGTATTTAAAACCGCCACAATGGTTCTGCCGTATTTTTGTGCCTGTTTTAAAACCCTGTTAATATCCTTTTTGTCGGCATTATGCGGCAAGCGGATTGTTTTTTTAATTTTTATCCCCGACAATGCTTTTTCAAACGGAACCGGTTTTGTTTCACCAATAATAAGCAGCAGAGTCTTCTTTCTATCTTTATTCAATGGCAACAGGTCGCCTGTGTTTTTTACCAAGGTTATTGATTCCGCAAAAAGTTTATCAGCCAACGCTTTATATTCTGGCTTGTGTAAATCGGACACCAACGTTTTTGTGTCGATGGGTGTTCGTTTCCAGGCTCCCGTAAGGTATTTGTACTTTAATATTTTTTTGCAGCTCTCCTCAACTCTTTTTTCCGGAATCCTTCCCTCTTTCACACCATCGGAAATGGTTTTTATGGCCGAAGGCACATCATCGGGAATAAGCAGCAGGTCGTTACCGGCCAAAAACGCGAGATACGAAACGCTGTCGTTTCCATAGTTATTGGTAACCCCTTTCATATCGAGGCCATCGGTAATAACCATTCCGTTGAACTTCATTTTATTTTTTAAAAGCCCGGTAACAATGGGATACGACAGGGTAGCCGGATGATTTTTAATGGTATCGAAAGCGGCAACCGAAAGGTGGGCAATCATAATGGAGCCAACACCGTTTTTAATCATCTTCTTAAACGGAACCAGCCCTTCCCGTTCAATTTTATCGTAAGAGGCCGTTACCACAGGCAAGGTTTTATGCGAATCCTGCCAGGTGTCGCCATGGCCTGGAAAATGTTTGGCACAGGCAATAACGCCCTCATCCTGCAACCCTTTCATATACAAAACGCCTTTTTTACCAACCTGTTGCGGATTCTGGCCAAAGGAGCGCATGCCTATTACCGGATTTCGCGGGTTGCTGTTTACATCTACCACAGGCGCAAAATTTATGTGAACCCCTACCCTTTTGCATTGCGCACCTATCTGCCTTCCCATTTGGTAAATAAGCGTGTCGTCAGCAATAGCGCCAAGGGTCATTTGCAACGGATATTTAAGGGTTCCTTTTAATCGCATGCCAAGCCCCCATTCGGCATCAATGGTTGACATCAGCGGTGTTTTGGCTTTTTTATTCCACTTATTAAACTGTTTAGCCTGTGCCACCGGATCGCCGCCAAAAAAACAAACACCCCCCAAATTATACCTTTTAATGTATTTACCGGCTGTTTTCAAATAGGGTTGATACGGATAATTGGCTCTTACAAAGATAAGCTGCCCCACCCGCTGCTCAAGGGTAAATGAGTTGTAAACCGAGTCAACCCACCGGTTCATCGGTTGTAAGCTGTCAGTTTGTTGGGCTTTTAACGGTAAAAGGGATGAAAAAATAACAATACAAAAAGAAATGATCAGCTGTTTCATTTGATAACTTGCTTTGAGGGTGATTGTTATACCTGCAATAAAACGACGGTATTCAAAGCAGGTAAATTCTATTCAAAAATAATCTTTCTGTTTAAATAGAAAAAGATAATTTTACCTTTTGAAATTTACAGTAAGCTTTGGACATCTTTAATCAAATAAAAACCATTGCCACGGCGCAAAAGATGGATTCGGTTTTAATCCGGCTTGAAGAAATCAATCTTGCGCATAAGGAACACGATTATCTTGATGTTTTGGTGCTCGGACAATTTAAATCGGGCAAAAGCTCCTTTATAAACAGCCTGTTAACAATTCATCACCTACCTACCGGTGTATTGCCTGTTACCGCTATTATTACCCGTATTTGTTACGGAGCTGAACCAAAGGCAGTTGTTTCGCATTTTGACAACAGCAAACAAACCATCGAAATTGACAGACTTTCGGAATTTATCAGCGAAAAAGAGAACCCCGAAAACATAAAAGAGATTTCTGTGGTCGATATTTTTCTTCCCGAAGCAAAAAGCCTCCATCCGGTAAGGCTTGTTGATACCCCCGGCCTCGGCAGCATTTTTACCCATAATACCGATGTTACCCGCAACTGGCTTGGTAAAATAAAAGCTGCCATTGTGGTCATCAGCGCCGTTCAACCCCTGTCGGAGAACGATGTAGCCCTTCTTAAAGAGGCGGTGCAACAAAGCCCGAAGGTGTATGTTTTATTGAGCAAAACCGATTTGGTTGAAAAAGAAGAGTTGCAACAGATAGAAGGATTTGTTACGGAAAAACTGCATAAAACTTTTAACATCGATTTTAAACTTTTTCCCTATTCCATCCATCGGGCAATGCCAACGCTGAGACAATCGGTTTACGACAACATTTTTTCGCCGCTTTCATCGGCTTCCGAATCGGTTCAACAGGAGGTGTTTCTGCATAAGCTTAACTTTTTAGCGCAAAAAACCATCGGCTACCTGAAAATAAGCTTAACCATGTTGCGGCAAAAGGAGGAAGAGCGTAAAAGGCTTGAAATGCAGATTATTGACGAAACGTTAAATATAAAATACCTTAAACAGGAACTTATTCAAATCGGCAACAGCTATAAGGAGGATACCCGCGATTTTTTAAAAAATCTCTTTTTGGAAAACCACACCAGGCAACTTGCAAAGGCACTTTCAGCCGACCTTTCAGAACAATTCGACACATGGGAAGGCAACCTCGCAAAGGTTACACAGCAGTATGAAAAGTGGATTAGAGCCACCATGGTTTCAACCATAAAACAGGTTGAACTCACCGAATGGGATACCATTGCAAGCCATCCCGATGAAGCCCGTAAACATTTTAACAGCTACCTAAAGAATTTCAGGGAGCGTTTAAACCGGAACATCAAAAAGATATTAAATATTGACATGCCTTTAGGAGATATTGAAATCAAGGCAGCTCCGTTACAATCGCCCCCCATTCATATTTCGCGCACCTTCGACTCGCACATCGACATGCTGTGGTTTTTGGTTCCCATGCCTCTATTCCGCAAAGCCGTTAAAAAACATTTTTTAAACGAAATACCGCACGAGATTGAAAAAAACAGCTATCGCCTTATTGCACAGCTTACCGACAACATCAACCGGATTATCGACGAGATGCAGCAACATGCCATCAACTATGTATCGCATGAGTTAAAAAGCCTCTCCGTTGCCATTACGCAACACAGGCAGGATGAAAATGAAATCGGGCAGATGATTGCCACCCTTGAATCGGAAATAAAAACCAAACCTTAAAAAGATGACATTTTGGGAAAACACCGCTGCAAAGCTGGAATCGGGACAATCGACAGTTGTTATGATTGTAGTAAGAAGTGAAGGGTCAAGCCCCGGAAAACCCGGATTTAAAATGGCTGTATCCACCGACGGTGAAATATGGGGATCCATTGGCGGTGGCAACATGGAGTTCAGGCTTGCCCAACAGTGTAGAAGCATGCTGCGGGAAAAGAGCCGTGACATCATTATTAAAAAGCAGGATCACCACCCCGATTCAAAGGAAGCAAATTCAGGCATGATATGCTCCGGCGTTCAATGGATTGCATTTTATCCGCTTGAAAGCAGACACGTAAACCTTGTAAAGCAGATTGTTTCCATAGGCAATAACCGACAAAAAGATACTGTTGTTTATACCGAAAAAGGAATATCTATCACCAACATAAACAGCGAAGCCAATAACCTCACCCCCTTTGTTAGCAACAACACCTGGCTTTACACCGAGCAGCCCGGACTAAAAAACAGACTCTATATTTTTGGTGCCGGCCATGTAAGCCTGGCCCTTAGCAAAATGGCAGCCGATGTTGGTTTTGACGTGGTGGTTTACGACAGCCGAAAAGGGATAAACACCTTTGAAAGTAATAGTTACGTTTACAAAAAGGAGGTTATCGACTACAAGGATGTAGCAAATTTTGTGGAGGAAGGAAACCATATTTATGTTGTTATTATGACCTTTGCCCACCAAAGTGACAAAGTTGTTTTGAAACAGTTGATACATAAAAAGGTTAACTATCTCGGAATGATGGGCAGCGATTTAAAAGTATCAAGTATTTTTGGCGACCTGCAAAGGCAGGGTGTAAGTAAAACCAACCTGGAAAAAGTGGATGCCCCCGTTGGTTTGCCTATCAACAGCATCACCCCTGCCGAAATAGCCATTAGCATCATGGCAAAAATCATTCAGGTTAAAAATAGCGGTTTATAAGCGGTTTTTTTTATGTTTGCACTCCGTTTTAGGTAAAGATATCTTTACAAGATATTCTCTACCGATTATATTATTGGAAACCAATTACTTATAAATGAACAAACTCTTTCAAACAAAAATCGTTGCTCTATATTTAATTGGGTTTCTAACCTTTTTTACCTTTTGCGATTCAAAACAACAGGTCAACGGACTTAAGCAGTTTAACCCGTTAAAACGAATCAACATTGAAAAAAAACATATTACCACTTACAAAGATATCAAACCCATAAACGACAGTTTGGTTAAACCCATTGACTACCTTAATGTTGTATCGCTTAAAGACCTTTCGATTAAGGATAAAAAACAATACTTTATCGATCTTATTTTGCCTGCCATTCTTATTGCCAAAGAAGAGTACAAAGAGCGTCTTGAATGGGTTAACAGAGCCTCATCGTTGGATTCGTTACCGGCCGGCGACAAGCAAATATTGGCGGAACTGATGAAAACCTATCGCGCGAAAAGCGTGGACGACCTTAAAATCAGGCTTATTACGCATCCTGTAAGTATTGTTTTGGCGCAGGCCTCCATCGAGTCGGGTTGGGGTACGTCCAGGTTTTTTGTGGATGCCGATAACATATTCGGAGTGTGGTCGTTTAACGAGAGCGACCCGCGTATTCCATCGTTAAGCACACGCAACGGGAAACACATGTATCTGTACAAATACAACTCGCTTTCGGAATCCATCGACGATTATTTTAAACTGCTTGCAACGCGAATGCCCTTTAGCAAATTTCGTAAAGAGCGGGCAAAAACAAACGACCCTTATAAACTGGTTAACTACCTGTCGGATTATAGTGAACTGGGTGAAGAGTATGTGGAAGCACTTAAAACCCAGATAAGGCATAACAACTTTACCAAATACGACCATTACCGCATCGACCCGGCCTATTTTAATAAAAAATAAACGATTTCCTTATTTTTTGTTTGCCAGTCGTACTAAAGGAAACAGCAAAAGCAACAACAACGAAATAACCGCAATTCCTGTTCCGGGATTAAATTTGTCGGCCACCAAGCCTATTAACGGCGCTATTACAGCGGCAAACAACGACTTAACCTGCGAAGTAACCGACAATACCGTTGCCATGGCATTATCGTGCGTCAGTTCGGCAACAAGCGAAATACCTATGGGTTTACGCAGGTTTTCGACCATCATAATAATTACAAAACCCAAAATAGCCACCCAATACCACTGCAACTGAAAAACAAGTCCGATGGCAACTCCGGTACCTAACCCCGCAAGCAAAGTAAGGTTCATGGGCCGTGCATAGTTTTTAAAAATTTCTTTAAACCATCCTGCCCTGTGGCTCATCAAGGCCGTAAGCAGGTAGAGTAAAAAATAAAAAAACCCTGTAAACAACGCCGTTTTTTTGTCGTTGTTTAAATAGGCAAAGGCCGGAACCGATAAGGCAAACATTTTTATAACAGGTTGCACATAGTCCTTTACCGCTTTAAAATAACCGGTAAAAACAGAAGTATTTACAATAGCTTTAAGGAAATGAGGCTTTTTAAACGATTGAACAAACTCCTGTTCAACCTGCCGGAACTTTTGTTTTATACCTGATGATTTAATATTCCCCAGAGTTCCATCGAGCCATTTGGGATAGGACCAAATCAACAACATATCAATTAGATAAGGCAATGCCGAAGCAAGAAAGATAACACGATAATTACCTGAGTAAAAAACAATAGCAGCTGCCACCAATGATGACAGAGCCGAACCGCGCTGCGACCACGACCGCGTATGTCCGTAATAATCGGCTTTTTGAGATGCGCGACCTTTCCGTTCGAGATAATGAAAAATCATAGCCTTATGCACCCCCGACCTGAACGCATCGGCAAAGGCATACAAAAGCATGGCAACAGCCATTACCAAAAATGAATTTGAGAAGTAAAAAGTAAGAAAAGAGAGAATGTAAACAAAAAAGGCTGTTAACAGTGTCCGGCGGCGTCCTATAGCATCAGCCACTACTCCGCTGGGAATTTCGGTTAATACAATGGTTATTGAACGTATGGAATAGAGAAAACCGATTTCAACATAGGTAAGCCCCTTTTCGAGAAAAAACAAAATCAGGAAAGCTTCAAAAAACCGCAGGTTTTTAAAAAATCCGTAAAAGCTGAATTTATAATATTGCAGGTCCTTTTGTATCGGTTGTTTCACGTTTTTGTATCGTTTTTTTCAACTTTTTTTAGCAACATCTTTAAACAGGACGGTTTAATACAAAACCAGGGCGTTGTTTTCATGTAAACCCGATATTCGTCGCCAAACTTACGCAGGGCTTCGGGTTCTTCAACCAGCTTAATCATAACAATCATAAACAAAGCCTCTATGGGCGCAATAATCATCACAAATGATGGCGAGCCGGCCATAAAAGCAAAGGCAAAGGGAAACAATAATAATCCGAGGTGCATGGGGTGCCGCATCATTTTATAAACGCCTTCGGTAACCAATCGATTGGTCTCCATTCGGGGCAACTCCCCTTCCCTGCCCAGTTTGGCAAGCGTACGTCCCGTATTCCGGCTAATGGCCATTACAACATTCAGCAACAGCAATCCGATAATAAAACCAATAACATGGGCAGTTACACTTTTATAAATTAACGGAAACAACACCCTATCCAACAACAATCCTCCCCAAATACCACCCACAATCATAATCAGCCAAACAACAAGCCGAAACATTACTTTCATAACTTTTATTGATTTAAACAATCAAAATTAATAATATTCGGAACTTGTTTGCATACCTTGTTAATAATTACCAAAAAAAGTGCAATAAGATTATTATCTAAATACTATGTCGTTCAGGTTGCAAACCCGAACGAGCTTAATGTGGTTATCTAAGCTATACATCATTCGGATTGCAAATCCGAACGAGCTTGTTGTAGTTATTATCTATATACTATGTCGTTCAGGTTACAAACCTGAATCTTGAGTTTGGCTAATTTCGGGTATAAAAAGGAGCATTAATAAAGGGGTTTTTAGAGTTTTGAAGGCTTTGTGTCTGGAGTTGCTGGTTAACGAAGTCGTTAAAACTAATTCCCATGCCTTTAACGTAAAGGTGAGCACGCACATTATTA
>WGDP01000343.1 GCA_015493215.1 Bacteroidales bacterium
AAAGATGGTGTTTTATTAAGGAAGCTACTACAATACAGCCTGCCGGTATTGGTAATAGGCCTGGCCGGCATGATAAACGAAGTGGCCGACAAAATACTTATGAAATATCTGCTGTCCGACCCCGCTACCGCTGAAAGCCAACTCGGTATTTACGGTGCCAATTATAAACTGGCTATTTTAATGATGCTGTTTATTCAGATGTTTAGGTATGCCTTTGAGCCTTTCTTTTTCGCAGAAGAAAAAAAGCGTAATTCCAAAATTGTTTATGCTCGGGTAATGAATTGGTTTGTGGCTTTTGTTTGGTTAATCTTCCTTGGGGTAACTCTAAATATCGACCTGTTTAAGTATTTTGTAGGCCCGCATTTTAGAGACGGTTTAGTAATTGTTCCAATCATATTGGCAGCAAAACTCTTTTTGGGTATATTTTACAATTTATCTGTTTGGTATAAATTAACCAACAAAACGCTTTACGGAGCCATAATTGCCCTTTTGGGCGCTTCAATAACCATTGGGTTAAATATAGCTTTAATTCCGAAATACGGCTATATTGGAGCTGCCTGGGCCAATTTTGCATGCTACTTTACCATGATGATAGTTTCCTATTTTTGGGGAAGAAAAATTTATCCGGTTCCTTACAACGTAAGTAAAGTTTTAATCTATTCGGCATTGGCAGTATTTATCTATTTCGCCGCAGGCACAATTTCGCTGAATAACACAGCCGTAACCATTGCTATTAACACCGTGCTTATTTTGTTTTTCGTAAGTTTTGTTTTGGTTACCGAGAAAAGGCGGTGGTTTATTCGTTAAACCTGTTTTGATGGTATTGGTATTGAGCGTTGGCGACCGGAAAAAAGGTCGTTCGTAAAGGTTATAAGAAAAAAACCATATCTCACAATTGATTAACTTTGTTACCGTAAAACAAGCCTTATGCACCGAATCCTGTTAATAATACATTTAATGTTTTTTTTGGTATTGTCCGGCATTGCACAAAACAACAGGGTTACCCGTCTTTTTAAACAGACAGATACCTGCCTCGCGTTGCAGGTAATGAACCAAACGTTGCCGGTTCCCCTTTCCGAATCTGATTTTCTTTATTTGATGGATGACTTTAAATGCATAAAAGCTGAAATGATTACTCTGAACCCGTACAACCCTGAGACGGGCGAAAGCTTTACCTGGCTTTCGTTTCCACGGTTACAATCAAAGGTTGTTAAAGTCAGCCGCGTTTTTAACCAACACAACATTGTCCCAAATAAAATGCCCGACTTCTTTTTAAGTGGCAGCCAAATGTTCAACAATCCTTTGGTAGCTGCAAGTAATGTTTTTGTTTATGCTATTTACAATGGTGCATATTGGTCGGACATGGCTGATTTGACCTATGTCAACAGTTCCGATGGTTACAAGCTTTCGCTCCGTTATAGCAGAAACCCGGGTCAACCCGTCAGGCTTTATTTACGTGGCAGGGTGGCTGACACGTCAAAAACTGTTGATTTAAAAGCTTTCCCGAAACAAAATTGGTTGGGGTACTGGTTGTATGATGAACAAAATATTTTTAGCGCTCTGGGGAGTGTTTCTGAAAAGTTAAACATGATTAAACATCAAAACTGGACCTGTGTGAAAACAACCAACATTTTTAACACCATTGGTTCCGATAACAATAAAATCACCTGGCGTTGCGACAAAAAGATTCCCAATATTAAATATGGCGACATGGTAATACTTTATGCCGATGTTGCCATTAATAATTTTCGGTGGAAACGGCGAAAAACACAACATACCTTAAAAGTTGAAAATGATACAGGATACTTTAAAGTTGAAACGGCAGAGAATTACAGGCCGGTAGTTGTTGAGCTGAAGAGCAATGACCACCCCCGGGAGATAGGTGCTTTTGTGGGAGAAAGCTGTGTTGGAGCTACAAGATTAAGCAGGGATGACACCATTGTTGTAATTCGTACCCATGTAAAACGGGGAAAAACCGGAAACCTTACTTTTAAAAAAGTTTACAACAATAAAGCTGTAAAAACCCAAACAATTGACAATTACTATGTTTATAATCAGCATGATAATGTTTGGAGACAAGGACATGTTGCCTATAATTCGTATGACGACAGGTTTTTTATTTCGTTTAAAGCAAATAAAACAAAACTGAACGCAGATAAAAACAAGCTTGAATTACAGGTTTATGCAGGCCACGGTAAGAACACAATAACAGTTTTTTACCGTTTACCGGACGAGAGCGAAGTAACCATGGCGGTTTATGATATTGAAGGCAAAAAAGTTATGGAAAGTTTCCGGAGGCAGACAAAAGGAAAACATCAAAGCAGAATTGGTATTCAAAGTCTTAAAAAGGGAATGTATCAGTTTTATTTGTCGGCCGGTAATCAAACTGCTGTTAAAAGATTTGTGGTTAATAAATAATGCTGTTACACTGAGCACCTGCCTACCGAATGGCAGGAAGTCGAAGAATGTCACACTGAGCGCCCGCCTGAATGACATAGTCGGGCAGGTAGTCGAAGTGTGTCATTCTTCGACTCCGCTCAGAATGACATTGTACGTAAACCGAAACATTTATAAAAAACAAACACCCCAAAATGAAAACAATATCACTCATAGTATTCATACTGCTTTCCGTTTTACTTTCGGCCCAAACCATCACCGTAAAACAAGACGGCACCGGCGACTTTACCACCATACAGGCCGCCGTTGACAGCGCCCAGAACGGAGATACGGTATTGGTATGGCCGGGAACTTATGTGGAAAATATCGAAATCAGATCAAAAAGTATTACGCTGGGGAGTTTAACACTTACAACCGGCAATGAAAGTTATGAATATCAAACCATAATTGACGGGAATAAAACAGGAAGTTGTATAAAAACCTGGAATTGGAATAATAATGGAAAGATCATCATAAATGGGTTTAAAATAGTAAACGGAACCGGTTCAAACTGCGGCAGTATCTGTGGTGGAGGCATTTTTATTGAATATACGAATATTAACATTTTAAATTGTTACATAAGTCATAATACAATAAAGGCACATGGCGGTGGTATTTATGTTTATAATTCAAGTGCTTTTCTCTCCAACGTAACCATCACCCAAAATCAGGCTTATGATGCAGGAGGGGGTATTTATATTACTGAAGGGAACATAGAATTCGATTCCGTTAATCGCTGTAACATTTATGAAAACTATGCCAGTATCGGTAACGATATCTTTGCCGTTTTAACCGATTCCTTGTTAATTTATGCAGACACTTTTACCGTTCAGAATCCCGATTATTATTATGTTTACATGATGGACAGTACGCTCAATCATACCAATGATTTCACGTATAATATTTGGCATCATAAAATAGAGCAGGTTTCACAAGATTTATATGTTTCAACCGACGGAGATAACAGTAACAGCGGTTTAACACCCGATTCCCCATTAAAAACAATCAGTTATGCTTTGCTCAAAATAGCATCCGACTCCATATCTCCCGATACCATTCATGTATCTCCCGGAGTATATTCCGATTCGTTAACAGGTGAGCATTTTCCATTGAATCTAAAAAACTTAGTAACCATCAAAGGAAGTGTGGAAAATAACCCCGTTGTTTTGGATGGTGAAAACAAAATTTACCTGTTAAGAGGGTTTTATGCCGGCAAAGTTTCGGTAAGCAATGTAACCATAAAAAATGGTAATGGAAATATTAATAGCATTTGGAAAATAGGGGGTGTTATGATAAATAATTGTCCCAACTCGATATTTAACAACCTTATGGTAACTAATAATAATGGTACTTTAATTAGTGCAGTTAACATTCATAATTCATATAATATGCAATTAAATAACGTAACGTTTTCAAACAATATTGGAGGTAAAGCCGTACGTACTTCATATGATCCGGACGATCTTTATTCCGAAAGTGATACCGTTTTTTTTAACAATTGTGTTTTTTATCAAAACTTTCCTGATATAACCATTGTTGATGAAGCATTAGGAGGAGGCTTGTCGGTTAACAGCGGACAGTATTTTATACCCAACACCATGGTCACCTATTTGTATAATTGCTTATTCTATAATAACCACACTGCACCGCTGGGTACAACACCGGGAGCAACATCAATAATAGCATTTAATGCCGGAAAAATTTTTATAACGAATAGTACCATTAGCGATAATACTTCTGAAAATATTTACGGGGGCAATGTAGGTGTTGCCAACAAGTATTCGGAAATAACAGTGTACAATTCAATATTTTATAATAACGAACCAGTTGAATTTTATATGGCATCTTATGCTAATGATGTGTGTTGGCTAAATATAACCCATTCACTTGTTGAAGGCGGTGTAGAAAACATTCGTCTATTACAAGGTAATACTATTCTAAATTACGACACCACCAACCTCGACACCGACCCTCTGTTTTACGGCGGAGCCGAGTTTCCTTACAACCTGTCGGACGAGTCGCCCTGCATTGATGCCGGTACGCTGGATTTGCCGCAGTTTATCCTCGACCACATGCCCGACACCGACCTTGCCGGCAATCCCCGCATTTTTAACGGTAAAATTGATATGGGCGCTTACGAGTGGAATCCTACCGTTTCCATTAAAGAAATTCCAAATACCAAAAAACAAATTCCAGGGCTTACGGCAGCACCCAATCCCTTTACAACACAAACCATCATTTCTGCCAAATGGGACAAGCCCGCTCGCATCAACATCGAAATATACAACAACGCCGGCCTGCTTATAAAAACCCTGCAAAGCGGCTCACAACCTGCCGGCAGTTGCCAAATTATTTGGAACGGAACAGACAACAGCGGCCACTACCTGCCTTCAGGGATTTATGT
>WGDP01000344.1 GCA_015493215.1 Bacteroidales bacterium
ATTGTAATCAGTTTTTCGAGCACTTCCATGCCATCCATCCCCGGCATTTTAATATCTAAAAGGATGGCATCAAAGCTCTCCTCCAAAGCTATGTTCAATGCCTCTTCGCCGTCAGCAGCCTGTTCAACAATGTATTTCTCACTTTCTAATATATTTTTTAATGCACGCCTGATACTCGCCTCATCGTCGATTACTAAAATTTTTGCCATGGTAAAGAATTTTTTTTTTTTTTTCAAAAGTAGCAATTTTGATGCCTAAAAGGCAAAAATACCTATCTTTATAAATTAAACTGGTTCATTCAAAATCCGGGGTATCATGGCAACAATTATTTCAAAAATTCGTCTCGCAGGCTTGCTGACGTGGCTCTTATCAACAACCATATTGGCAAGTGGGCAAAGTGGCCGTAAAAATTTTACGGGCGACTCATCATACCGGTTTCCCTGGGCGGGAGGTATGAATTCCATGCAGTTCGGCGAAGTGGATATTAACCGCGATGGAGTAAAGGATTTGGTGGCGTTCGACCGGCAGGGGAACCGCATCATGCCGTTTATTAACGCAGGAACGGTAAACAGCATTGATTACAGTTATGCCCCGCAGTACATCAATAATTTCCCGGCATTGTACGATTGGGCTGTTTTTGCCGACTATAACAACGATGGTAAAGCCGATATTTTTACCTACTCGCCCGGATGGGCAGGCATGATGGTTTATAAAAACATATCGAATGAAACCCTTAAATTTCAGCGCGTTGTATATCCCTATCTTACATCGCTTAACAGTGGGGGAGAGGTTAATATTTTGGTTACCTATGCCGATTATCCTGCCATTTCCGACCTTGACAATGATGGTGACCTGGACATGCTGACCTTTTGGGGATTGGGTTCGTTTGTCGAAATGCATAAAAATCTTTCGATGGAAACCTATGGCAATGCCGATTCGTTAATATTTGAAAAAACCGAAGCCTGTTGGGGTCATTTTGCCGAAAGTGACGAATCCAACGAGCTTTTTCTTGATACCTGTGTTGCTGCTCCCATGGAAAATAGTTTTACCGGGGTTGAACGTCAGGAACGCCATACAGGCTCTACCTTTTTAATGCTCGACCTTGATGCCGATAACGATAAGGATTTGCTTTTGGGCGATGTGGATTATCCCGGATTATTTTCTCTCATAAACGGCGGAACGCCGGAGCAGGCTGCCATTACATCGTACGATACGGCGTTTCCTGATAATCAACAGAAAATAAGGATTTTTTCCATGCCGGCAGCAGCTTATATTGATGTAAACAACGATGGTAAAAAGGATTTAATTGTTTCTCCTTTCGACCCGGCACCGGCTATTTCAAAAAATTTTAGCAGTGTTTTACTCTATTTAAACGAGGGCGAAAACAATAAGCCGGAGTTTCATCTGACCACAGAGGCCTTTTTGCAAAATCAAATGATTGATGTGGGTAGTGGCTCCATGCCGGTGCTGTTCGACTGGGATAACGATGGCTTTACCGATCTTTTTATTGGTAGTTACGGGTATTATAAAGGCTCGTGGTACGATCAGTATTTTACACTTCACAGCCAATACAGGGGGGCAGTTTTTTATTTGAAAAATACCGGAACATGGGGCTATCCGACCTTTACTCCCGTTGATATGGATTTTGGAAAGTTTCTTGAAGATGGAGACAACCTTGTGGGAGTGGCACCCGCTTTTGGCGATATAAACGGAGATGGAAAAAACGATATGCTGGTTGGCAATAGCGAAGGGACTTTAATGTTGGTGGAGTTTTCAGGTTCGGATGTTGTAAAGACAATAAACTATGCTGACATTGATGTGGGTAAGTTTAGCACTCCTCAATTGTTTGATTTGGATAACGACGGCCTGCTGGATTTAGTTATAGGCGAACAGGACGGAAATATTAACTACTATCATAACGATGGCACACTTCAATCACCGGATTTTGTTTTTGTTACCGACAGTCTCGGAAAAGTAAATGTAACCGATTATACACTTTCCTATTATGGGTACAGCTGTCCCTGGTTTTACCGGAATCACAGCGGAAAAACATTTTTGGTAGTGGGTTCGGAGCAGGGTAAGCTGTTTTATTTTACTAATATTGATGGGAACCTTACCGGTAAATTTACCGAATCTGACAGCCTGGGTGATTTGCTCGGGGTAGAAAATTTTAATCCCGATAGAGGAATGCGAACCTCCGTTACCATGGGTGATATCTGTTTGGGTGCCGAAGCGGAACTTTTGGCCGGAAATTTTAGCGGTGGAGTAGAGTTTTTTGGTGGCGATGCACCGGTTCTCGCTTCGGTTAAGCTTGTGAAAGGAGTTGATAAAAAGCTGGAAATTTTTCCCAATCCGGCATCAGGCAGGGTTACAGTTACCATTCCTGAAAAATTAACCCGTTTTCAATTGGAAGTGTTTGATTTATCGGGTAAGTTGGTTTATAAACGTAGTTTTGATAACAACACTTCTCAAAAAATTGCATTGGATGTTTCCGGGTTTCTGCAAGGTGTTTATGCCGTTATCATATTGAGTAATAGTGTCAGGTACGAAGGAAAGCTGGTTGTCGTATTTTAACTTTGTATAAATTCAAAGATGGGTCATTGTTAAAGTAACTTGTTTTTTTGTTAATTTTGAGCATTGTCTCCTTTTAAACGTAAAATAGGATGTTGAAGACTAAAGAAAAATTTTATAAAAAACTTCACCCCGAATTAACAAAGGATATGTATGAAAGGTTGTTGGAGCGTTCGTATCACGAGCTTTCCAAACGCAGCTTGTCAGGGCCACCGGCTTATTTACTTATACTTGTGGCTGTGTTTTTTATTACCCCGTTTTATTGGGATTATCCCCGCCTGTTTATTTTCTTTGCTTCGCTTCAGGTTGTTTTTAATTTGTTTAGGTTTTTCTTTACGTTGGAGTATAAAAAGCTTGTTGAAAAAGGAAAGCAAAAATTATGGATTAGGTCGTTTAGATTATCAACCATCGGTGTTTCATTGTCGTGGGGTGTAGCAGCTGCAATTTTTTCTTACTTATACGGGTTTTCGGTTCCCAGCACAACCATTTTGATGATTACAATCGGCATTGCTTCGGGAGCGGTAACTGCGTTGTCACCCCGGTTAAACTTGTTGGTTTGGTATATATCAAGTATGGTTGTACCACCGTTGATAGCAAGCTTTTTGGTGGGAAACGTTCATATGTCAATAGTTGGAGGGCTTTTGCTCCTTTTTTATGTTTACCTTACTATTCAGGGAAGGGCACAGTTTTATGCCTATTGGCATGCCATTACAAATAACATCTTGCTGCATAAGGCAAAGGAAGACACTGAAAAAGCCAGCAAAGCAAAAAGTACTTTCCTTGCTAATATGAGTCACGAAATCCGCACACCCATGAACGGTATTATCGGGATGACGAGTTTGTTGGAGGCTACAAAACTCGACGGAACACAACGAGGTTTTGTTGATACCATACGGCTGAGTGCCGATTCGTTGCTCACTATTATTAACGATATTCTTGATTTCTCAAAAATTGAATCGGGAAAACTGGAGTTGGAAGAACAACCTTTCGATATACGCGAAAGCATGGAAGGAGCGCTGGATTTAATTGCACCAAAGATTTCTGAGAAAAAACTGGAACTTGCCTTTGTGATGGATAACGATGTGCCGCCTATGGTAGAAGGTGATGTTACCAGATTGCGTCAGATTGTGGTAAATCTGTTAAGCAATGCGGTAAAGTTTACGCAACAGGGAGAAATTAAGGTACACGTTTCAAAAAAGGGTGAGGAGGAAGATAAGATAGGGCTGCTGTTTTCCGTTACAGATACCGGTATTGGAATTCCGGAGGATAAAAAGGACAAGTTGTTTAAGTCGTTTAGTCAGGTTGACGTTTCAACAACGCGATATTATGGGGGTACAGGGCTTGGCCTGGCTATATGTAAACGATTGTCGGAAATGATGGGTGGAAAAATATGGTTTGAAAGCGAAGCGGGTAAAGGAACCACCTTCTTTTTTGAAATTTGGGTGAAAAAATCAAATCAAAAACCATCAAAACCATTTGAAGGGTCAGCTGAAAAACTCAATGGTAAATGTGCCTTAATTGTTGATGACAACGAAACCAATAAAAAGGTGCTTAGGCTTATGCTCGACTCATGGGGGATAAAGGTAAACGAAGCCGCTTCGGGAAAGGAAGCCCTTAAATTAATCGAAGGCAGGGAGCATCCTTATGATGTTGTTATTACCGATATGGAAATGCCGGAGATGAACGGGGCACAATTATGCCAAACTGTTAAAGCTATTGATGCTTATAAAAGAACACCCGTTATTATTTTAAGCTCTTCGCATCAAACCGGTAAAGAGATGCAGAATGAGAAGGTGGATTTTGATGCTTATTTAATGAAGCCCATAAAAAAGAATGTTTTACTGCAAACACTATTGGATGTTTTTCATATTAGCATTGTTCAAAAGAAAAAGGAATCGGCTAAGTCTGCCTTTTTGGATATGGGTAAAGACCATCCATTACGGGTATTGATAGCTGAAGATAATTTGATTAATCAAAAAGTGGCCAGCCGTCTGCTTGAAAAACTGGGCTATCAGGCTGATGTGGTTGCCAACGGCCTTGAGGCACTTGAAGCGGTTGCCCGTCAACCTTATGACGTTATTTTTATGGACTTGCAAATGCCTGAGATGGATGGCTTGCAGGCTTCAAAAGAGATAAACAGGCTTTACCCCGACAAGCGTCCGCGCATTATTGCACTCACTGCCAACGCCATGAAGGAGGATATGGAACGCTGTTTTGCCGCCGGAATGGACGACTTTGTAAGCAAACCGGTTAAACCCAAAGAGATTGCTGAAGCACTTAAAAAAAGCAGCAGAGTGGATTATGATTAGAATGCTTTTTTGTTAAAAGATAATTGATTATCGATTTAATACATCTTTTCTCCCCCGGGGTTCAGTCCGGGGAGTACAACCGGCAGATGTGTGTCAGCAACACCTTTTCGGCCGAGGTTAGCCTTGAGCGGTGGAGACCTGAAAGGTTGCTCCACACAACAATAAACCCGGTTTCAAGAATTTAAATTCCCCTAACCTTTCCAGTCGCCTCCCGCAAGGCTTACTTCGACTGAAAAGGTTGTGTGCGGAGTCCTGAAAGGTTGAGGTGCGTATAGGATGTATAATTCAATCGGGAACTGATACAAAAAAAACTCCCCGAACCATAAAGCACGGGGAGTCTGAAAATCTAAATAAAAAACTGTCCGCATAAGCGGAAAAACTTTATACCTCCTGAACGGTTATTACATTTTTCATGCCCATGTTAATGGCATCTTCGTTAAGAGGCAGTAATTTGTGATAACGCTCAGGGAGTGATTTCTTCAAACCCTTCATTACATTTTCCAATTTTACAATGGGCCTTATTTTTAAATAGGCTCCTAAAACTACCATATTAAAAATTTTGGTGTTGCCCATTTCTGCAGCAAGTTTGGCACCTTCCACCTTATATATATTTATATCCTTGCGCGAAGGATGGTGCGAAATGCCGTTGGGATCGTACAGTAATATACCTCCCGGTTTAACAGCCGACTCAAATTTATCCATTGATTGCTGATTAAGAATGATTGCGGTATCAAACACCTGTAAAATGGGAGAGCTTATTCTTTCGTCGCTTATAATGGCCGTAACGTTGGCAGTTCCTCCACGCATTTCGGGACCGTAAGCCGGCATCCAGCTTACTTCCTGATTTTGCATAATACCCGAGTAAGCCAATATTTTACCCATCGAAAGTACACCCTGTCCGCCAAATCCTGCTATAATGATTTCTTCAGTCATTTTTTCTCGTTTTTTAAAGTTAAACTTCTATTTCTCGATTAGTTTACCATCAACTTTAATATCGCCCAGATTGTAAAAAGGAAACATGTTTTCTTCCATCCAGTTATTGGCGTCAACCGGTGTCATTTTCCATCCTGAGTTACAGTTTGAAACCACCTCTACAAACGAGAGTCCCGGTTTTTTGTTGACTTGGTTTTCAAAGGCTTTTCTAATGGCACGTTTGGCTTTACGTACTGCTGCCGGTGTATGAACCGCCTGGCGGGTAACATAATAGGTGCCCGGTAACTGTGCTACCAGTTCGGTAATTTTTAAGGGGTTACCCATTTGAGCTACATCACGTCCGTAAGGAGTAGTTGATGTTTTCATGCCAACCAGTGTTGTGGGCGCCATCTGCCCGCCGGTCATGCCATAAATACCGTTGTTGATAAAAACAATTACAATGTTTTCGCCGCGGTTACAGGCATGTATGGTTTCTCCGGTTCCAATGGCAGCGAGGTCGCCATCACCCTGATAGGTAAAAACAACTTTGTCGGGCCACAGGCGTTTAATGCCGGTTGCCAGTGCGGGAGCACGACCGTGGGCGGCCTCCTGCATGTCGATGTTCATAAATTCGTAGGCCAAAACCGAACAGCCTACAGGAGCAACACCAATGGTGTCGTGCTCTTTACCCATCTCCTCAATTACTTCCATAATCAGGCGGTGTGCAGTACCATGGCCGCAACCCGGACAGTAGCTAAGGGTTTTGTCGGTCATCAACCGGGTTTTTTTGTAAACCAGGTTTTCAGGTTTTATGATATCTTGAATATTTATTTCAGCCATTTTTTAACCTCCTATAATTTTTTGTTCCAGTGCTTCAACAACCTCTTCGGGTGAGTGAACCACACCACCTAATCTGCCAAAGTGCTCAACCTTTACTTTGCCGTTAACGGCCAGTTTTACATCTTCAACCATTTGTCCGGCACTCATTTCAACCGAAAGAAATCCTTTGATGCCGCTATCCACAAGCTCTTTGATTTGTTTTGTTGGGAAAGGCCACAATGTAATGGGACGAAGCAAGCCTGCTTTGATGCCTTTTTCGCGAAGCAACTGAATGGCTTTTTGCGAAATACGGGCACTTAAGCCATAGGCAACAATAATGTACTCGGCATCGTCGCACATAATTTTTTCGTAACGTACTTCGTTTTCTTCTATCTCTTTATATTTTTTTTGAAGTTTCAGGTTGTGCTCTTCCAATTTGTACGGGTCGAGATCCAGTGAAGTGATGATTCTTCTTGTGCCGTCTTCAAGTTTTCCATTGGTAGCCCATTTGTATTTTGCTCTAATCTCCTCATCGGTCATTCGAGGCATCTGCTCAAACAGTTCCACTTTTTCCATCATCTGGCCAATGGCGCCATCCGAAACAATAATAGCAGGATTGCGGTATTTAAAAGCAAGTTCAAAAGCCAAAGGAACAAAGTCCGACATTTCCTGAACCGATGAAGGAGCCAGTGCAATAAGCCTGTAATCACCGTGGCCGCCTCCTTTGGTGGTTTGAAAATAGTCTGACTGTGAAGGTTGGATATCACCCAGCCCCGGGCCACCGCGAACAACATTTACCAAAACAACGGGAATTTCTGCTCCTGCAATGTACGAAATACCTTCCTGCATTAAGCTTATTCCCGGGCTTGACGACGAGGTCATGGCCTTTTTGCCTGTGGCACCTGCTCCGTAAAGCATGTTAATAGAAGCAACTTCACTTTCCGCCTGAAGGACAACCATGCCGGTTCTCTCATACGGTTTCTCAGCCGTGAGGTACTCAATCACTTCCGACTGAGGTGTTATGGGGTATCCAAAGTAACCGTCAACGCCTGCCCTGATGGCAGCCTCAGCCAGTGCTTCGTTACCCTTCATTAATCTTAATTCACCCATTTTATTTGTTTTTTATTCGTTAATTTTTACCCTGTAAACAGTTATTACACCATCAGGGCAAACTATGGAACAGTTGGTACATCCGGTACACGCTTCGGGGTTTGCCATAAATGCGTACGGATAACCTTTTCCATTTACTTCTTTTGCCAGTGCAATTACATCGGTGGGGCAGGCAGGAACACAAACTCCGCATCCCTTGCAACCCTCAATGTCAACCACAATGGCTCCTCTTACTTTTGCCATAAGTTTAATCTTTAAAATTAAAGTGCACGAATGTACTAATTTCACGCCATTTGCAGGCTACGTAAATTACTTATTTATGTTTTTCGATATTTATTTATAAAGATTTTAAATATTAAGCCGGTAGGTAATAAATAGAAAATCAGTTTAATAACATTGGTTAGCATTGAAATCTCCCTAAACCGGTGTAGGACTCTGACGTAAAAAGTAATACCGCTATGTTTTTGCAGCATTGACTAAAAAAAATAGGCGGAATAAATTTATATAAGTTCTAAATAAATGCAGAAATCTCATATATCTATTTTATTTACATTTATTTAATGCTGATCAAACATGCTTCAGTTTTAAAAAAAGTAGTTTATTTTTAATTTTTTTTAACAGGCTTTAACATTGTATGAGAAATAAACTATTTTTGTAG
>WGDP01000345.1 GCA_015493215.1 Bacteroidales bacterium
TCCTTGTAGCATCCTAAAATATCAAACCACGAAGGGGTTTAATATGAATAATCATCGGTGAAACCGGTGGTTAAAATGGAAATGCATCAAAAGAACCCTGAAGGGGTTCAATAACTTTTATTGAACCCCTTCAGGGTTACAATTTGTTTTTTACCTTTTCCCTGCACTGCGTACAGGGCTATTCGTGTTAAATCCCTTCGGGATTATGCCTGCCGTTTACCCGCCTTTGGAGGGCGGTCCCGCTCGCGCCGAAAAGGCACGTTTGGACGGGCAAATCCGGACAAACTTATGGGAGGGAGTGATAATTTGCGAGTGAGGCGACAGCCGACCGAAGCAATCTTTCCTGTTTTCCGCATTGGGACACCCAAGAGCTTTTTTTATGTTCATTTCTTGTCTCGCCAAGAAACCCCGCCTGACCGGACGGGCAGGGAACCATCCCGAAAGCTTTCGGGAGGCGACCCAAAACGATGCTCCCTCCCGCTCTGATAAAAGGCAACATCTATGGCAAAAGGGTCGCATTCAAACGGCTGCACGCTAAAACCCCACCTAAATGTTTGAAGCCGAAACGCAAGCGCTTTTGCCATAGATGTTGCCTTTTATCATTCACCCATACGCAGGCCCGCCTTCCGAAAGCTTTCGGAATGGGAACCCACCCGCATGCTTGCAAAAAAGGAAAAATATTTTTTTGTAAGAACCCTTTGCTTGAATTATTAAAAACAATAATTTGATTTTATGAGGTAACCAACCGTATCAGCACGACGTTAGGAGAGCTGAGCTCCGCCTTGACTAAATTCCGTTAAGAAAACATAAGCCTGCTGACGTTAAAAAACTTATGCTGTTTGACGACGTTAGGTGCCGAAGTATAATGAACAATTAATATTCATTAAAATTAAATTTGCTTTATTAAAGCAGTAAGTTCGAAATATAACATAAAGGATACTTCGGCAACTAAAAGGAGGAGTTCATAAGTTTTAGGCGGCAGGTTTATGTTTTTAGGAATTTAGGCGCAGCGGACATTTTTTTGGTTACTTTTTTGAGTAAAAAAGTAACAAAGAGAAAAGGTATTGCAGCATTAAGTTTTGCCTATGGCGGAAACCAATTATTTTGGTGAAAATTTTACGGGACACCCGGTAATAAAACATTAAGATTGGTATTCAGTATGTTATGAATACCTGCGCCAAAAGTGCGGAAAACAGAGGGCTATTCGTGTTAAATCCCTTCGGGATTATGCCTGCCGTTTACCTGCCTTTGGAGGGCGGCCCGCCTAAGTCATTTAGGCGGGCGCGCCGAAAAGGTACGTTCGGACGGGCAAATCCGGACAAGCTTATGGGAGGGAGTGATAATTTGCGAGTGAGGCGACAGCCGGCCGAAGCAATCTTTAACAACACCAGGGCGCTACTCCACCTCAAGTTTGTCCACAGGCTTGCCGTGATTTGTAATCACGGCCTATCATCAGTATATCAATCACTTACAAATTTTGTGACTTTTTGAAACCTGCCCTGAAACTTTTAGGCTACCCCGATTTTTTGCTTTACCCTGTTGACGACCATAGTTTTGTGGTGCAGTTCAGAATTTCAGCCGCATGGAAAAGAAAAAACAAAAAGTAATAAGAAAGCAAAAGCCGAAACCATCGGAAGAGGAAACCATTGAAGCGTTGAAAGAAAAAATTGAGATTCAAAAAAATGCCCTAAATAAAATTATTAAAAAATATTCGAACAAAAAATAGCAACCATTTAACAACTAAAATAATTATGCCATGAAAAAACATTACCTTATTACAATTATTCTAATCCTCTTTGTCGTGGGTGTTACAGCACAGCCTGTTATCACCTACAATGGCAATGCGCCTCAAATAGGCGACCATATCTATACTTCGGCAGTGCCTTATGGTTCCTCCTTCGACCCGGGGCCGGCAGGAGGCAACCAAAACTGGGACTTTTCAAATGTGCAATCCATCATTTCAGAGGAAGAGATTGTAGTGGATCCTGCATCAACACCCAATGCTGCTGACTTTCCGGAGGCAACCATCGCCTTTACTGATCCTGATAATCTAATTTTTAGTTATTCACAAATAACCTCTTCGGCAATGTTTCATTTAGGAAACGACCAGGGTTCAGGAAGTGTTTTTCCCTATACGGATTCCAGAAAAGAGATGCAATACCCTTTTTCGTACAACGACACCTACAGCGATACCTATTCATTTACCTATCCTTCTGCCTTGATGCTGATCCATGAAAGCGGAACCATAACAGCAACAGCCGATGCCTGGGGAAGCGTTAAAACTCCTGCCGGTACCTACAACAGTACCTTGCGTGTTAAAAAAGTAATGGTTTACACCGACTCGGTTTGGAATACGGGGGGAGACCTTATGAGCGTTAACACCGATACCTTTACAAGTTACGAATGGTACTCGGCAACTTCACATTATTTTGTACTTGGTATTGGCGTTGACAGTGACGGAGCATCTTCGATTGCCTGGACGTCCTCAGCCAACGGCATTAAAGACAATCCGCTGCTTTCACAAATCAATGTTTTTCCCAATCCTGCCGACAACATCATTAATGTTAAAATAGCTGAAGGTATATCAGAAGATATGATAATTGACCTCTTCAGTTCATCGGGAAAAGTGTTAAAGCCTCTTACGAAAACCGGAAACCGTCAGTTTTCGGCCGACATCAGCCGGCTTCCTTCCGGAGTCTATTTCCTTAGGTTTAAAAACAGTTCAGGAATTATTATGACCAAAAAGTTTGTTAAACACTAAATATATACAAAATGAAAAAAGAACCCAATATTAAAACCGTTGGCAAGAAGCCAATTCGCAGCCTCCTTTTGTTCATTCTGCTGATATTTTTTACTGTCGGGTTATCCAACTACGGAATCGCCCAGCAGGTTTCCCCAACAGTAATTGGTTCAGCAGGCGGCAGTTTTACTGTCTCATCGCAATCCATTCAATTTTCCCTTGGCGAAATAGCTGTGGAAACTTATCAAACAGGAAGTAATCTGCTTAGCGAAGGATTTCTTCAGGGGCCGGAAAACAGCATCGGTATCAAAGAAGACCAGGCCACCAATGGCCAAATCGTGATTTATCCGAACCCCTCCCATGGCAGCATAACCGTAAGCTGTAAAAACGAGCCTGTCAAAATTACCATTCTTGACCTTCGGGGCAGAACACTTTTCCAAACACAAAATCCGGGAAAAACCACCGTACTGAATATTGAAAACCTTATGAGCGGACTTTATCTCATCAGGGTAACCTTTAAAAACAACATTCCCGTAACAAACAGAATAATTAAAAATTAACCTTTAATAAAACAACAGAACAATGAAAAAATTACAATTACTATTTATCAGTTTGGTGCTAACCGGAACGCTGTTGGCACAAGCACCGCAAAGCTTTAAGTACCAGGCCGTCGCCCGAAACAGCGAGGGAGTGGTCATTAAAGACAGCCCCATCGGGTTGCAATTTTCAATCCTTGCCGGAAGCACAAGCGGCAACACCGTTTACAGTGAAACCTTTACTGCAAATTCAAACGGTCTCGGCGTATTTACGGTTGACATTGGAACAGGAAACGTGGTTTCGGGCAATTTCTCCGACATCGACTGGGGCAACAGCACCTATTTCTTAAAAGTAGCCATGGATGTTTCGGGAGGCTCCAGTTATATGGAGATGGGCACCTCGCAACTGCTGTCGGTTCCATACTCGCTTTACACAAACTCCATTTATGTAAACTACTCCAACGACACCCTTTACATTGGCGATCAATATGTTATTATCTCCGGTGGCGGTGGCGGAGGCGGTGGTGGCAACACCGTTACCGACTATGACGGCAATACTTACGAAACCGTTACCATTGGCAATCAAACCTGGTTGAAACAAAACCTACGTTCGCTGCACTATGCAGATGGCACACCCATCGACAGTGTTTGGGTTTACGACGATAATGAAAGCAATGCCGAAGTTTATGGAAGATTATACAGTTGGAATGCTGCCATGAACGGAGCCTCTTCTACCAACGGTAATCCCAGTGGTGTGCAGGGTGCCTGCCCCAACGGATGGCATATGCCAAGCCAGGCAGAGTTTGAAGAGCTGATAGACTTTGTCGGCGGGGTTTTTCACGGTGGCTGTGCCCTTAAATCCGCCAACAGTGCTTACTGGGAAACTTCCAACAACCCCGGTACCAACTCATCGGGATTTTCCGCCCGGGGTGCCGGTAGTACTTCGAGGATTGGTAGTGGTAGTTACAAACATTTAAAAGAAAATGCCGCTTACTGGACCGCCACCGAAGGCGAGAATCATCCAAGCCTTGCAAATCATATGAACCTATCGTACAATAGTTGTACAGCACAAATCAATTACGTTATTGGAGATAAAGATGGAAACGGTTATTCCGTAAGATGTGTAAAAGATGAATAATCCCAAAATTTAATCATAAAAACATAAAATCATGAAAAAGATACTATTTACAATCATCGCCCTTTGGCTATCAACAGCCGGATTAATGGCGCAACCCGTTATTACCTACGCAGGAAACGCTTCTCAAATTGGCGATTCCTATGAGTTTTCCGGTGCTGACGGTTCGTTCGATCCGGGTTCAGCCGGTGCAAACCAAAGCTGGGACTTTTCAGCCATTACGGCAACCATTTTTAATACTGTGGACGTTGTTTCTCCGGGATCAACACCTTTTGCTTCCGATTTTCCCGAGTCAAACACCGCTTATCATTACACGGGCGATAACGAATTGTACAGTTATGGCGAAGAAAATACAACGGAGCGGTTACACGATGGTGTGGGTTTTGTTTCGGGTGATCTTATCCATTACACCGATCCCGTAAAAAGCATGGAGTATCCTTTCTCCTATACCGATTCTTATGCCGACAGCTATTATACATCTTATACCATGAGCAATGTTGAGACTCATGAGCATGGTAACGTTACGGTAACAGCCGATGCCTGGGGAAGTGTTTCAACCCCGGCAGGTGTTTATAACAACACTTTAAGGGTAAAATCGGAATATACCTATACCGATTCGATGTTTATAATGGGAAATTTTATTTCTGCAACCACCGGTTCATATACCGACTACGATTGGTACACGGCAACATCGCACACAGCGGTAATCAGCATCTCGGTAACGGCTGACGGTACTTCGGTGAGCTATCGCTCGGATGGTGTTGGTATTGACGAACAAGCCTCTTCTCTTTCGAGAATACACCTCTACCCTAACCCTGCTACAGATAAAATAGATGTTGAATTTACCAAACCACTTGAAAACTGTACCGCTGTTTTTGTTTACAACGCCAAGGGTAAGCAGGTGGCTCAATTTACAAAAACAGCAAACAGATACACGGCTGATATCAGCTCGCTTTCACCGGGAATCTATTTTGTTACTGCCGGTAATAGTTATGCCGGAAAATTTATCAAACAATAAAAAAGTTTAAACAAGTTTCATAAATAACCTAAAATTAAAACCATGAAAAACATCAAATTTCTATTGCTTTTTACAGCAATCTTTTCAATCATTCTTTCTACCGGATGTAAAAAGAATGACACTGCCGAACCCGGTAACGCCAAAGAGTTTCAAGTTCAAACCATAACCGTACCCGATGCCATGAGCCAATCTTCAAATCAGGGCGCACAACTGGCCGCAGGATACATAGGCATGGCCAATGGAATGGCTGCGTTTGGATCCATGATGACACCGCCTAAAAGTGCTGTTGCCATTCATTATAAGGGAAGCGGCGAACCGGAAATCCATCAATGGAACGTTGACGACGGCGAGGACAACATCTATACCGTAACTCTCACCATCACCGAAACAGCAGATTTATATAAGTGGGAAATGAAAGTTGACGGCCTGGTAGAAGGGCAACACGTTGATAACTTTACTTTTATCAAAGCCGAACAGTACAAAGACGGCCACGACAACTCGATAACCGTTTTTGACCCTCATAATCCACTGACCATCAGCTTTGTTATGAACTGGCACAAGGTGAACGATGTTTTTTACATCACCTTTGAAGAGCCTCAAAGTATTAATGTGGGATTTGTTATTAATGCCGATGGCTCAGGTTCAATAGATGCCAAAGAGTGGACGGAAGAACAAGAGTATCAAACGACTTATACAGCTACCTGGGATGCTTCGGGCCATGGTGAGTATTGGGAGTACGACAATGGTGAAGAAACTGACCACGGCACGTGGTGATTATAAATAACAAAAAAAGCCTTGCGGTGTTGCAAGGCTTTTTTTTATTCAATGTAGTATATTTGAATATAATCAAATAAAACAGAAATAAGTTCATATTTTTGGGTATAATCAAAAAAAATCCTAAAAGTAAAAAGTCTTGTTGTTATTGATTCCTTAACTTTACCTGATAAATATAACGCATCTGAAGCAGCACTTAAAAACCTGTCTCACATCATTTCCGAAATTCAATCCGGACGGGATGCCGCCAAACGTCTTTTTGGGGATTTGAAAAACAACTTGTTGCAGTAGTCCTTGCAAAAAGCCCTTTTACTAAAATAGACATGAAACCTACGAGCAAACACAGCTACTTGGGATACTTCAGGCCATGGCGAATATTGGGAATACGACAATGGCGAAGAAACTGACCACGGTACGTGGTGATTATAAACAACAAAAAAAGCCTTGCGGTATTGCAAGGCTTTTTTTTGTCGGGGTAGCAGGATTCGAACCTGCGACCACCTGCTCCCAAAGCAGGTACGCTAACCGGACTGCGCTATACCCCGATTGTACCGATTCCCGATAGCTATCGGGACGGTACGAAAGCAGCGGCAAAAATAGATAATTTTATGATGCATCCAAATATACCCGAAACTTTTCACCATTTTTTTGTTCATAAGCCTGCACGGTAAGCTATTTTTTACCACTCTTCTTTTTCTATCTTTGCCACAATTATTCATTGTATAATGATTGAGGTAAAAAACATACATAAGTCGTTTGGTAAACTGGAAGTACTGAAAGGTGTTAATCTTAAGTTAAATAAAGGTGAAGTGGTGTCGATTGTAGGCGCTTCGGGTGCCGGCAAATCAACCCTGTTACACATTATTGGCACCATCGACAAGGCCAACAAAGGAGAAGTTTTGTTCGACGGAAAAAACATTCTTACTCTTAAAGAAAAGGAGCTGGCACAGTTCAGAAATAAAAAAATTGGTTTTGTATTTCAATTTCATCATCTGTTGCCCGAATTTAATGCTCTCGAGAACGTGTGTATTCCTGCCTTTATTGCCGGCGATTCCAAATCAAAAACAGAAAAAAGAGCCTTGGAGTTGCTTGATTTTATGGGACTTTCAGAAAGAGCACATCATAAGCCGGGCGAGCTTTCCGGTGGCGAACAGCAGCGGGTAGCCATTGCCAGGGCACTTATTAACAAGCCTTTGGTTATTTTGGCCGACGAACCTTCGGGAAACCTCGATTCAAAAGCCTCCGAATCGCTACACAACCTCTTTTTTAACCTTCGCGACAACTTCGGACAAACCTTTGTGATTGTTACTCACAACAAAGAACTGGCTCAAATGACCGACAGAACATTAACCATTTCGGACGGAATTATTAATCAATAAAATATCAACAGCATTATTACGTTACAGTTAAAATAAAGCAGAATATTTGTACATGACTACACTTATTAAAAAATACATCCTTTTTATTTTTTTGTTATCAGGCCTGACAATGGGCATGAGTAACACCCTGTTAGCACAAAGTGTAACCACCTATCAGGATGCCATTCAAAAAGCCGACACACAGTATAAGGCCGGCAAACTAATGGATGCAAAAGGGTATTATCAAATGGCACTCAAATATAAAAAGGATGATGCCTATGCAAAAAAGAAGATTGCCGAAATTATTGATGACCTTGGCAAAAAGATGCAAAAGGAAGATGAATATTACGATATCATCGATAAAGCAGACATCTATTTCGATCAAAATGCATTCGACAAAGCACTTGGCTATTACCATGATGCGCTAAAGATAATTCCCGACGACAGCTATGCCAAAGAGCAGATTGATAAAATCAGAAATATCAAAGCCAACCAAAAGGCAAAGCTCGAAAGCTTTAATAAGTTGATGGCTGATGGAAAAACCTATTTGCAAAACAACCGTTTTGATGATGCCATTGCAGCCTTTACATCGGCTCAAAAATTGTTTCCAAATAACCCAAAACCTGCCAGTCAAATTGCTGCTGCCAACGACCTTAAAGCCGATTACCTGACCAGAAAGACACAATTTGATAAAAAAATAACAGAAGCCGGCCGATACGAGCTGATAAAAAAGTATGCTGATGCACTAAAATTGTATCAGGAAGCGCAAAAACTTTTTCCTGACAATATTCAGCTGGCACAAAAAATTGATGAACTTACTCCCAAGGCTGCCAACCAACTGGCATTTGACAAAAAGGTTGCCGATGCTGACGAGCTTTATATCAAAAAAAACTTTGGAGCCGCCAAAGCCAAATACAAGGAGGCTGCTGCCCTGTGGCCTGAAAACAGCTATCCTTCCGAAATGATTTCAAAAATTGATACTCAGCTTGCGATTCAGCGAAAGAATCTCGACAAAAACTACGGAATTACCATTGCACGAGCCGACAGCCTTTTTGGTGCTGAAGATTACGAATCGGCCATGGCGGAATATAATTTGGCGCTATCACTCAAACCGGGCGAACAATATCCACAAAGTAAAATAGAGGTTATAAACGGTATCTACGAAAAACGCAAACAGCAACTGCAAGCCCAATACGGTACCATTATTGCCAAAGCCGACAGCCTCTTTTCAGCACTTGATATCAACGAAGCAAGAAAACAATACCAGCTGGCTTTAAGCATCAAACCTGATGATAGTTATCCGCAACAGCAGCTAAAAGCCATCGAAGCAAAAGCTGCTGAGCTGGCTGAGGCGCAGAAAATTAAACAGCAGTATGATGCTGCCATTGCCGAAGCCGACAAATTATACAAGCAGGGCCGTTATGAGTTAGCCATCAGTAAATACAAGGTTGCGCAGGTTTTAGGAATACAGTCCGATTATCCTCAGGCAAGAATAGCTGAAATTCAAACCATAATGGTTGATGCCCAAAAGGCTAAAGAAATTGATGACAACTTTAATAAACAGGTTATGCTGGGAACCCGGCTAAAACAACAGGGCAACCTCACGGAAGCGAAAAAGGCTTTTGAGGCTGCATCAAATTTAAAACCTGCCGAGCAGATGCCCAGGGATCAGATTGCTGAAATCGACAACCTAATTTTAGCTAAAGAGCAGCAGGCTGTTATCAACAGCAAATACAAAGCTGCCATGAAATCGGGAGATTCGCTTTTTGCGTTAAAGGAGTACGAAAAAGCAAAGCAGTTTTATACAAAAGCATCATCATTAAAACCAAAAGAGACCGAGCCTAATTTAAAAGTTACAAAAACCGAAACCATTCTGGCCGCCATCGAACGCGAAGCGCAAGCTAAAAAATCGTACGATGCTGCTGTTTCGCAGGGGGACGCTTACTTTAGCAACAACCGGTTTGACGAAGCAAAAGTACAATATCAAAAGGCGTTAACTTTTAAACCAAACGAAAAATATCCGGCTCAACAAATCGTTGCTATCGACAAAAAGATAGAAGAGCTTGCAGCCGAACGTGCAAAAAAATTCCGGGAAGCTGTTGTTAAGGCCGACAATTACTATGACCAGGGCAACTATCAGGAGGCGCTGTTACAGTATAAAATTGCTACCGGATTTAATTCCGGTGACCAACATTGCCAAACGCGCATTGCCGACTGTAACACAAAAATTGACGCCATGATGCGTAAAATTAAAGGAGAATACGATTTGGCCATTGCCGATGCCGACAAACTGTATGCTTCCAAAATTTTCGACAAAGCGATAAAAGGATACCGTAAAGCGGCTAAAATTAAACCCGATGAAACCTACCCTGCCGAAATGATTGCAAAAATCACCAAATTTATTGAAGAAAATTCGGTGGTGGATGTTATCAACACAAAAACAGTAATCAACAAGGGTGAAACAAAGAGATTTACCTTTAATCCGGTAAAAATCAACGTGCGAAAATACAACTACGTTTTGGTCAGAGCCTCCAACCCCGAAGGCAAAGCAGTAAAACTGCTGTTTACCTATGGAAGTAACAACGGAAAAAACGGTGGTTTTGTAGTAACACTTGTTGGAGAAAAAGGCAGCCACGATTATCTCATCAGAATTGGCAACCAATACAAATGGTTTTCAGAAGACAACAACTGGATAACCATCCTTCCACAAAACGGCAATGTTGAAATTGATCTGGTACGAATTTCAAAAACAAATTAGCAGCTCTTTTTTTGTACTTTTGCATCTTAAAATTAAAATGAACGAGAACATGAGAAAACTGATTGAGTGCGTCCCCAATTTTAGCGAAGGACGCGACATGAATATTATCAAACAAATTACCGGTGAAATAGAAAAAACCGAAGGCGTAAAATTGCTGGATGTTGATCCTGGTGCCGCCACCAACAGAACGGTAGTAACCATGGTTGGAACACCCGACGAAGTGATTGAAGCAGCCTTTCAGGCAGTAAAAAAAGCTTCCGAAGTAATTGACATGCGGCACCATAAAGGCGAGCACCCCCGGTTTGGTGCCACCGATGTATGTCCGTTGGTTCCCGTGGCAGGTATCACCATGGAAGAGACGGTTGAATATGCCCGCAAGCTGGCCGAAAAAATCGGGAATGAACTAAACATCCCTGTGTATTGCTACGAAAATGCCGCTTTTACCGACGAACGGAAAAACCTTGCCAACAATCGAAAAGGAGAGTACGAAGGCTTAAAGGAAAAGTTATCCGACCCCCACTGGAAACCCGATTTCGGCCCTGCCGAATTTAACGACCGTGTTGCCGGAACCGGTGCTACGGCAGTGGGCGCCCGCGATTTTTTAGTAGTCTTTAATGTTAACCTGAACACCACCTCCACCCGGCGTGCCAACGCCATTGCCTTTGATGTTCGCGAGCGTGGTCGTGTTAAAC
>WGDP01000346.1 GCA_015493215.1 Bacteroidales bacterium
GCCTGTTTAGCACTTGCTTCGGTTTCCAACACTAAAAATGCGGCTCCTTCACCTAAGTTTAATCCTGAGCGAGTAGCATCAAAAGGGCGGCAGTGATTTCTATCAAGAATCATCAGGGTATTAAAGCCATTCAACGTAAAGCGCGACAAAGCATCGGTTCCGCCCACAATCACCCTGTCAAGTAATCCGTTACGCAGCATCTTTGCACCGAGAATCTGGCTGTTTAAAGAGGAGGAGCAGGCTGTACTCACGGTGGAAAGAAAACCTTTTGTGCCAATGGTTTCAGCTATTTTTTCAGTGCTGTCGCCGGCATGATGTGTGTCAATATTTTCTTTGTGTTCTCCTTTTAAAAAGCCTTTGTAATAAAGCTCGCTCCTGTCCATACCCCCAACCGTGGAGGCAGAAATAAGCCCGGTGGTTTTTAGCTCTTCCGGCAGCAATCCTGCATTTAATATTGCTTCGCGGGCGGCAATAATTCCCAACAGCGCTGTGCGGGTCCATGGTTTATCAGCATCGACACCGGCTATTTTTATTAGCTCGTTGTGGGAAAGATTTACTTCGCCCATTACAAACTCGCTTTTATGCACGGTGTCAAGTATGGCAAGGGGGTGCACACCGGTATGACTGTTCACCAACGAACGAAAGGTTTCCTCCACGCCTAAACCGATGGCGGAAACAATTCCCATACCTGTTACTACAATATCACCCGCCATGAATGAGTGGTTTATTTTTGGTGAGCCAAAATATATTCAGCAAGGCTCTTTACCGAGTAAAAAATTTCCTGACCCTCCTTGGGGTTTTCAATTTTAATACCATACTCTTTTTCCAGCAACACTATCAACTCCAGTGCATCAATGGAATCGAGGCCAAGGCCTTCGCCAAACAGCGGTTCTTCGGTATCTATTTCGTCGGGTTCAACATCTTCGAGGTTAAGCTGTTCGATAATTTGAACTTTTAGTTTTTCTATTAATTCTTCCATGGGGCAAATTTAATCAAACAATTGAAACAGTTGGCGGAAATTTAACGGGGTGTTTTTAGAAACTATCATTACCTGCTCAACTCAAAAATGTTTGTTACATCAAAACATTTTTACCATTCCCACCCAAAACCGGTGTGTAATACATAATCAACCGCTTCAGCACCTTCAACCGGTTGGTTATCCCAGTTTAGCGAGTACCCCAACTTTATGTAAAAATCCAACGGTAAATCATATTTCATGTCAAAATTAAAATCGGCACGCCATCTGCCTTTTTCAGTAATTCCCGGAAAAACCTTTGCTGTGGTAATCAGGCTTAGGTCGCCAATATCAAAAAGGTTCAGTTCTGTTCCCAAATAGCCCTCCATGCTGCTTGTTTTTAAAGAAGAGGTGTCAATTGGTGAATACTTTTCATTGTTATATGAGGCACCTCCGGCAACTCCCCAATAAGCATGATTACTATGAATAATGTACTTACCAACACCCGCCAAAACATTGTATCGGGCATCGAGCCGTTGTTCGGTGTTTGACAAATAGGATATTGAAACAGGTATATACCAGTCGTGAGGAAGGTAAAATTTGTACGATAAACCCCCGTCGGTTCGTTTAGTTGCATCAGCATTCTCCTGCGTTGAATACATCGAATTAAAATTAATATCCAGCGACCATCTGTTGGCAAGATATCCGGCAGTACTTCGGGCTGAAAAGGTAGAGAGGTTATTTGATTTAGCAAGATCAAAGCCAATGTCGATGGTAGCATAAACTCTGTCCAAAAATCCTTTGTCAACCGATTTCAAAAAAACAATCTCCTCAGGTTTTACGCTGTTGATTGTTCCGTTTTCTTCAATTAGGTTAATGGTATTTTGCTTTGATGATTCTAACCTTGCATTAACGCGTTTTCCATTTTCCAGGGTTACTAAATAGGAGGTTGTTGTATATAGTTTTTTTATTCCGTCCCACTCAATATTAAAATCCTTATCGCTGTAATCGGTTTCAATTACAGCAACTCCCTTGTCCAACGATTTAAGTTCGCCTACAATTACATTTCCGTTGTTTAGAATTAGCGAGTCGACCTGCGAAAACCCCGACAAATAGCTGATTAAGGTGAGAACAATAAGTAAAATTTTTTTCATCTTTTTCTTTTTAGATTAATAAATAAAGCACCCGGCATTCTATTATTTATAGTTAAAGCATATTCCGTAATCTTTTTCGGAAAAAGCTGTCGGGATTAGTATAACAAAAAAGCCGCTAAAAAGCGGCTTTTTCTGCTCCCCCACGAGGACTTGAACCTCGGACCCTCTGATTAACAGTCAGATGCTCTAACCAACTGAGCTATGGAGGAGTGTGTCTCAATAATTGAGGCTGCAAAGATACACTATTTTTATTTTTCGCAAATTTTTTTTGAAAAATATTTTTTTTATTTCAAACTTCGATATTAGAGCCGAAATAGCTACTTTAGTACCAAATTTAATTCTTATGAAAAAACAAATAAACAACAACTGGAGCCTGTTGCTCGTAAGTGGCCTTATTGCACTGTTTTACGGTATTCTTGCCATTTTTGCCACACAGGGTTTAATATTAACCATTGTAACCTATCTTGGAGCTTTAATTTTAATTGCCTCGTTGGTTATGCTTTATGGTGTATATTCAAATTACAAAAATCATCTTTTTAAAATTTACGATTTGATACAAGGGTTGGTAATGTTGATTTTAGGTGTTATGCTCACCTTTTTCTCTCAAAATTCATTACAGTTTTTTGTAATAATAATAGGTTTATGGGCAATTCTTATGGGTATTATACAACTTTATACCGCCTTTAATCTACCAACGGAATACAATGGTAAAACCTCCTTTATTATAAATGGATTAATTACAATTGTGTTTGGAACCGCTTTGTTGTTTAACCCTTTTGAAATGGCAAGATACATGGTTGTACTTACCGGAGTTTTAGCTATTTTGGTGGGAATTGTACTGTTATTTTTTGCTTTCAAGCTAAAAAGTTACCGAATCAATATTGAAATTGACGATTAGTCTTCGAACCTGATATCCTTAACTCTGAGTTGGAGATTGGTTACCCCCTGCCACGAATTTTCCACGATATGGTAACAGATTTTAAACGGGTCTCCGTTTTTAATTCGATCAATATGGTGCCCCTGATTAAAAGCAATGGCAGGAACCGGATTTCCCGAACGGTTACGATGAACCACCGAAAATTTTAAATGTTCTCCTCCGTTTTTACCCACAAGACGGGCATATCCGGTATCTATTAAATCGGAAGACTGAAAAAGCGGCAACATATTACCCGGCCCGAAAGGGGCAAATTGTTTTAATATGTTATAAAATTTTGTGTTGATATCGCTGATAAACAATTCGGCATCCAATTCAATTTCCGGAATCATCATATCATCGGTAAGATGTTCCTGGGCATATTTTTCAAAGCAGGCAATAAATTCCTCAAGGTTTTCAGGTTTAAATGCCAGGCCGGCAGCAAAAGTGTGGCCACCAAAATGTTCTAAAAGATGTGAACACGAGTCGATAGCATCGTAAATATCAAACTGCTTAATCGAACGCGCCGACCCCGAAATTAATCCGTCTGATTGGGTAAGAACAATGGTTGGCCTGTAAAAATTTTCGATAAGCCGCGAAGCCACAATACCAACAACTCCTTTATGCCATTTAGGATTGTAAACAACCGTTGTTTTTCGGTTTTTCATATCGTTGCTTTCCTCAATCATATCAATGGCAACTTTAGTAATGTCTCTGTCGAGATCGCGGCGATGAAGGTTCAGATTATTAATTTGTTTTCCCAGTTTATCGGCATACTCCATATCCTTGCTAATCATAAGCTTTACCGAGTCAGTAGCACTCTCCAGTCTTCCGGCTGCGTTAATTCGCGGACCCAGCAAAAATACAAAGTCGCTAATGGTAATCTCCTTGTCAAAATAAAATTCTTTACCCTTCCCCTCTCTTAATCCTGCCGATTTTAGCAAAGTAAGAATACCGGGACGAGGGTTTTTATTCAACTGTTTAAGTCCAAAGTAAGCCAGTATCCTGTTTTCACCGATAATGGGTACAATATCGGCAGCAATACTTATGGCAACTAAATCCAGAGATTCAAAAACAAGTTTTTCATCTATGTTCATCTTACGTGCAATAGCCTGGGTAAGTTTAAACCCAACGCCTGCTCCCGAAAGATCATGAAACGGATAGCTGCAATCGTCGCGCTTTGAGTCAAGCACTGCATAGGCAGCAGGCAATTCATCACCGGGCCTGTGGTGGTCACCTATTATAATGTCCAACCCCTTTTGGTTTGCATATTTAACTTTGTCAACCGCTTTAATACCGCAGTCGAGGGTAATCATTAAGGTAGCACCATGTTCAATGGCCGTATCTATTCCTTTGTAAGAAATACCATAGCCCTCTTTGTAACGGTCGGGAATATAAAATTCAACCTTTTTATGAATGTGTTTTAAAAAGTTATATACAATGGAAACAGCCGTGGTTCCGTCCACATCGTAATCGCCGTAAACCACAATTTTTTCTCCCTTAAACACAGCTGTTTGAATACGTTCAACAGCTTTATCCATATCCTTCATTAAAAAGGGGTCGTGGAGATCGGATAATTTAGGCCTGAAAAAACTTTTTGCCTGATTGAAGTCAGTAATCCCCCGTTGGGCCAGCAAAGCAGCTAGTCGGCGATTAATGTTGAGCTCCTTTGAAAGTCGTTCAACAACCTCACTTTCAGGTGCTTTTTTAAACACCCAACGATTTTCCATATTGATAATTTTTAGCGAGTAAAGGTAATAATTCCAGCCTTATTAACAAAAAATGAGGCGCTCCTCTTGCGATAAAAACTACCTTATAAACATAATGGTTTACTAATGAGCAATAAGCAATTAATCTTTTAGCAAAACTTCTTCAATTTTTTCCATGGTATCGGGATTGATAACCGTGAGTTTAACTTTTGTACCCTCAACGGTAAAAAGCATAAGGGCATATTGCGTTGAAAACTTTTCAACCGAAGAAGACCAGATTAGCTTTTCCTGACCATAATAAGGAGCTCCCGATGAACCGTTTGTAATTTGCCAAAACGGCCTGTTAAGATGTAGCTTTTTATGATTCCAGTTATCGGGGTAGCGCGGCGTTTTGTCGGTTATTTTCATGCGGCAATAATTATGCTCATCGCCGGTTAACAAAGCTACCACTTTGGGATTTTTATTTACAATAATATTTAAAAACTCATCTCTACGCTCAATGATTCCCTTTTTAACCGGTTTGCCCGCAATATACGGCCTGATTTTATTGTTGCCGCCATACCACATATCATCTCCCGAATGGCCGCCATTTGGAAAGGCAGGCGTGTGAATGGTAACAAAAATATTATCAATGTCATTATCTTTGCTTAAGTTTGAAAGGGTTTTATCGAGCCATGCCAGCTGATTATCCATTATATAACCATGTACATTTCCACCAATTTCAGGAATTTTGTAAGTGCTGGGAGTATATAAATAGTTGGAGTTCATTACTACGACGGCTGTGTTTCCATAAACATAGTAATAGGCATTTTCGCGATAGGAAGGGAAATCGACCTCGTTTTTATCGGGATCATATTTACTCCCGTCTTCACTAACGGGTCCATTTTCAAAGTTTACAAATTCATCTGAAAAAATGCGCTCACCCGAGTTGGTACCATACGGAAATTTATCCACCGACAAACCATATTTACTTCCGTCATTAAAGGTAGTAACCATCACTTCATGGTTTCCGGGAGCCACATAAAAAGGTATGTAATGCCAAAAACTTTCAATACCCCGTTTCCAGTTTTTATACTCCAGCCGGGCTTCTCCCACGCTGGAAGAATAACCATTAATCATGTCGCCCGTAAACTGAAAAAAGGCAGCACCTTTTGCAAGTGCAAGTGCCGCCATTTTTTTCATAATATAGGCATTGGCACCATAAATATTGCGTTCGCCACCTCCGTTTCCTTGTCGCGAATCGCTTGTGAAAGCAAAAGTAAACGGCTCACGGCTGCCTTTTTTCGGGTTTGTTTTAAACGAATACTGCTCTTTCCAATCGCCATAAGAAACAGTATAATTGTATTTTGTATCAGGCTGAAGGTGATGAACTCTAATTTCGTGGTGTACATCACCCATCATGTTCATCATTTTGGCCGAGGCTTTAAACTCCATGCCGTTTACCATAACAGACGGACTGCACGGACGGTTGGTGTTAAACCAAATAACGGCTTCGGTTTCGGTAACCTTATTAACAAAAGGGCCTTCAACTATTGACAAATCTACCTCAAAAGGGCCTTCTCCTTTAACATTGATTTTTCCATCGTAAATAATGGCTCCTTTACCGTTTACAATGCGATAACCTATTTTTGCATGTCCGGTAGTTTCATAATTGGCAATATCGTATTTTCCGGCCATGGCCTTTAAGTTTATATCTGCCTTTCCTTCAACAATTTTAGCTTTCTTTTTAAAGAAAACAGGCTGGGGAAATTTAGAGCCTTTTTGTGCATACATACCGTAATATATTGTGCCCCAAAAGTCTTTTTTTCCAAAATCAAACGAAATACCGGTTTCCGTACCGATGGGGTTGATTAAAATACTATCGGAAGAATAAAAAGGTTTTTCTTCAACAAAAGCCGATTTGGCACCGGTGTTAGGAGAAATATAAATAAGGTTTCCATCGGTATCGTGTGTGATATTGGAAAGAATGGCCGGAATTTTTGCGTTTTTCTGCGGTTGTCCGAAAGCAGAAATAAAAAGGCCAATTGACAAAAAAAGGATCATGTATTTTTTCATAAGCTTAAATTTTAATGCTGCAAAAGTAGCTTAACTCTACCAAACGGACTTAAAAAAGGGCTAAATATTATTATTTGCTTACTACTTAGCTGCACTTTTAAAAAAAGGTTTAAATTTGCCCTTTATCTTTTTTACTGAAAAGATAACGCAAAAAAGACTATAACAAGTTATAAGACATTTACATTAATGAAAAATTTTATTCCGCTAAGTTTAAAAACCGTTTTTTGGATTGGTTTGGTTGCCATTCTGTTTTCTTCGTGTGTGCCGCAAAAAAAGATGCTTTATATGCAGGTAAAGGATGAAGCCGACACATTGAGTTCGTTTTACAACGACAAGAACATTGAGTACAGAATACAACCGGGTGACAACCTGTATGTTAAGGTGGTAAGTTTAGACCAACAAACCACTATTCTTCTTAATCCTAACGGAGCAACAGGAAGTTATTTAAACAGTGATGCTTCCATTTATTTAAACAGTTACACGGTAAACGAAAAGGGGTATTTGGATTTTCCGCTTACCGGCGAAATATTGGTAAAAAACCTTACTGTTGACGAAATAAAAGCCAAACTCAAAGATAACCTGAAGATATATTTAAAGGAGTTTGTTGTAATTGTTAAAATGGTAAACTTTAACCTTACTTTACTTGGCGAAGTTAACCGCCCCGGGCAATATAAGGTTTACCAAAACAGTATTAACCTTTTTGAAGCGGTTTCCATGTCGGGCGACTTAACCGATTTTGCCAATCGTGAAAAGGTAGCGGTTATCAGGCAAACCAAAACCGGTTCAAAAGTTATTTACCTTGACTTGACGAAACGAAATATTCTGGAATCGGATTATTTTTATTTAAAGCCCAACGACATTGTTTATGTAACACCGGTAAAAGGAAAACAATTTACCTTTGCCCAATTCCCCTATGGTGTTGTATTCGGGTTTATCTCAACCACCATACTTTTGCTTAATTATTTACAGAAATAGAAACAAAAATCATCTCACAAAGTGGAAAATAATATTAACAATTTACAATATCAGCAGCAACAACAGGAAGAATCCGTTGACATAAAATCGTTGTTTTTTAAATTTGTACGCTTTTGGTACCTGTTTGCCATTGCTGTATTTGTGGCCGTTGTGGTAGCTTTTCTTTTTAACAAATATACCTCGCCGGTTTTTGAAGTTAAATCGTCGGTGTTGGTAAAAGACGACAAATCAGCACTCGATCCTTCGTCATTAATAGGAATCGGCCTGAGCAACAACCAGCAAAATGTTGAAAACGAAATTGGAAAATTAACCTCCTTTTCGTTGTCGTACAGAGCGATTAAAAAGCTTGATTTTGAAATCTCTTATTTTCTTGAAGAGGGATTAATGAAAACCGAATTGTATCATGAGGCTCCTTTTAAAGTTGTTTTTGATACTGCTGTACCCCAGGCTGTAGCACTTAACTATACCATGAAAATTTTAAACAGCAATGAGTATATTATTGAAGCACAGGGAGAACTTATTAAAAAATACATTTTCTCAAAATCAAAATTTTTAGAAGACACTGTTTTAAATAAAATTGAAATCAGAGAAACCCACCAGTTTGGCGAACTTGTTGATAATGGCTACAATACTTTTAAGGTTATATTAAATGATAAGTTTGATATGGAAGAAGACCTTGATAATACTTATGGTTTTACTTTTAACGACTACTTTAGTTTAACCAAGCTTTTCAGAGATTTTAAAATCGAACCCATCAACCGGGAAGCTTCCATTTTGGAAATTACCTTTCAGGGAAAAAATGTAAAAAAAGATGTTAACTTTTTAAACACATTAACACACGAGTACCTTTCGCAAAGCCTTGAAAAAAAGAACCAGATTGCTGAAAACACCATCCGGTTCATTGACAGTCAGCTTGGTGTTATTTCCGACTCGTTAAACTCAGCTCAATTGGCATTACAAAAGTTTCGTTCAGCCAACGAAATGATGGATATCAGTTTCCAGTCGCAACAGCTTTTTGAATATTTAAACGATTTACAAAAACAAAAAGCCGAATTAATGGTGAAAGCAAATTACTATCAAAACCTTAAAAACTATATTGTTAAAAACAAAAACAACCTTGATGAACTGGTAGCCCCTTCTGCCATGGGTATTGACGACCCTGTTTTAAACCAATTGGTGGGTCAGCTAATTAATCTTTACAACGAAAAATCGATGCAGCTGTTGGCATCAACCGAACGAAGCCCGGCAGTTATCAGCCTTAACAGCCAAATTACCAGTACTAAAAATGCAATTCTTGAAAATATTAACAACATTATTCATAACTCCAACCAGTCGTTGGCAGAGGTTAATAAGCAAATTGCTAAGTTGTCAGGAAAAGCAAGCAGCTTACCGGTAACCGAAAGAGAGCTGTTTAATTACAAACGAAAATTTGACTTAAGCAACAACGTTTATACTTTTCTTTTGGAAAAGAGGTCGGAAGCACAAATTACCAAGGCTTCCAATATGCCTGACAACGAAATTATTGATGTTGCCCGTGAAGAATTAAACGAACAAACATTCCCTAAAAAAGGGTTGAATTATCTGATTGCCTTAATTTTAGGACTCGTTTTTCCGGTAATTTATGTGCTTGGTAAAGATTACATGAACGATAAAATTATCGACAAAAAAGACATTGAGTCGGTAACAAGTTTTCCCATTATCGGACAACTGCTTCATTCCGATAAGGAAACTCAGTTGGTTGTTGCAGAATCGCCAAAATCGAGTATTGCCGAGTCGTACCGGTCCTTAAGAACAAACATTCAGTTTTTGGTTAAAGGGCAGGAAAAAACAACCATAATGGTTACTGCCGACATGGTTAGTGCCGGTAAAACCTTTGTTTCGATGAACCTTGCCAGTGTGTATGCTCAGTATGGTAAAAAAACCGTATTGTTGGGGTTTGACTTGCGTAAACCGAAAATTTACCAGGACTTTAAAATATCGAACAACGTTGGGTTAACCTCATACCTTATTAATAAGGCTACCATCGAAGAAATTATTCAGCCTTCGGTAAGGATACCAAACCTTGATATTATCCTTGCCGGCCCGGTACCACCCAACCCTGCCGAGTTAATTGCTTCCGAAAAAACAGCAGAACTGTTTAGCGAACTTCGCGAACGTTACGACTATATTATTATTGATACGCCACCTGTAGGGCTTGTTACCGATGCCTATTTGCTAATGGAACACTGCGATGTAAACATTTATCTGGTACGTCAAAATCTTACCAATAAAAAAGTGTTTGCTTCCATTATTCAAAGCATTGAAGAGCGTGGCATGAAAATGTATATTGTTGTTAACGATATTAACCTTAAAGGCGGATATGGCTATGGTTACGGCTATGGTTACGGCTATGGTTACGGTTATGGCTATGGTTATGGCTATGGCTATGGTTACGGCTATGGTTATTATACCGACGACAAGCCTACCAAAAAGAAATCATTCTTTAAACGACTGTTTAATAAGATTTA
>WGDP01000347.1 GCA_015493215.1 Bacteroidales bacterium
GGTTATAGTAGCTATGCTCACTATAGCCGGTTTTGCTTTTGTGCCTTTACTTTCGGTAAGATTACAACCGGCTCCTCCGGGGTTGTCGGTTTCGGTTACAGCTAACTGGAATAGCGTTTCGCCGGACGTGATGGAACAACAGGTAACCTCTTTGCTCGAAGGTGCTGTGAATATGCTTCCTCACGTTCAAAAAATTAATTCTTATACGGATGAAGGCTTTTGTACGGTAGATATTAAATTTGATAAACATATTTCCGCCGATCAAGTGCGTTTTTCACTCATATCGGCCATCAGGCGGATTTATCCCGCATTGCCTTCGGGGGTTTCCTATCCGGTAATTCAAGCGGAACGTCCGGACGAAGAAAAGGAAAAACCGTTGTTGAGTTATGCATTAAGCGGTTCGGCAAAACCTTCACAACTTCAGCAATATGCCAAATCGATAATAAAAAAGAAGCTTTCGTTGATTGACGGCATTGAAAAGATTTCCGTTTATGGTGCTTCTCCCGTTGAGTGGCATATTGTGTATAATCCTGAGATGCTGTATTTATTCGGATTACAGCCGTCCGACATTCAATTGGCAGTTACTCATTACTTTCACAGTCAGGATGTGGGTTTTACCTTGTCGCATGAGGCAACAAAGGGGCAAACGGCTTTTTTGTCGGTAAAGCTCAAAGAGGCATCAGACAGTTTACAATGGGGAAATATCCCGCTAAAAAAAACGGGCGGCAAGATTATTTATCTAAAAGACCTGGCGCATGTTGAATTGTCAGCACAAAAACCGTCCGGCTATTTCAGGGTAAACGGACTCAATGCCATAAACATTGTTATTTACCCGGCTAAAGGTGTCAATACCTTAAAATTGTCGGATGTGATTAAGACAAAAATGACATCCATAATGCTTCATCTGCCCCCTTCATACCATTTGTTTAAGGATTTTGATTCCACGAGATATATAAAATCGGAACTGCATACGATTTTACTCCGCACCCTGTTTACCCTGCTGATTTTGTTCCTGTTTGTGTTGCTTATCAGCCTCCGCTTTCGTTACCTGATGGTTGTGTTTTTAAGCATTTTGGCCAACATATCCATTAGTTTTATGGTGTATTATTTCCTGCATATTGACATTCATTTGTATTCGCTGGCCGGAATTACCATTTCGCTGGGCCTTATTATTGATAATACAATTGTTATGATAGACCATATTGCCCATAAGCAAAATCTCAGGGTTTTTCTGGCCCTGTTGGCCTCTACTTTAACTACAATTGCGGCATTATCGGTTATCTATTTCCTTCCTGAAAGCATTGCTTTTAATTTGTGGGACTTTGCGGCTGTGGTAATTGTTAACCTGATGCTTTCGTTGCTAATTGCTCTTTTCTTTATTCCGGCCCTTTTGGATTATTTTCCGATAAAGTTAACAACAAAAAAGATATTGTTCAGGCGCCGCCGCCACATAGTTGTTTTTACAAGGTTTTACGAAATCATGATTTCTTTTTTAAGCCGTTACAAAAAATGGGCATTGGCTGTAGCCGTACTTGCTTTTGGGCTGCCCGTGTTTTTATTACCCAACCGGATAGAAAAGAATACCCGTTTTGCCCGTTTATATAACGAAACACTGGGCAGCGACTGGTACATTTATAATGCAAAACCTTATGTGAATAGATTTTTGGGTGGCGGACTTTGGCTGTTTAGCAATTACGTTTTTGAAAATTCTCATTATACAAAACCAAAGGAAACCGCATTGCATGTTGTTGCATCAATGCCTAAAGGCGCTTCTGTTGAACAGATGAACAGGGTTTTTGCAGGGCTTGAACAATATGTTAAGCCATTCAGGGGTGTCAGGCAATTTGTTACCACCATTAGGGGGCCACAGGAAGCAGAAATGGTTATTTACTTTACACGTAAAGCGGCAAGCGGGGCAATTCCTTATATTTTAAAGGCTAAATTAACAGCACGCAGTACAAACCTGGGGGGCATGAGCTGGCAGATTTACGGGGTGGGCAAAGGCTATAGATCAGGCACTTCGGTGGGAACCCCGATTGATTACAGCCTGGTTTTAAGCGGATACAATTATGATGATTTGTCCGCTGAGATTTCTGTCCTGTACAAAATGCTACGGAAGAATCCCCGGATACGGAATATTAATGTTTTTGGTAACAGAAGTTGGTGGCAGGACGAAACTTTGTATGGTTACCGGATAAGGCTTAAAAAAGCACAAGCTGCACTTTTTGATATTGGCCTTGGCGTTATTTATCGTTTCGTTTATCCGTATTCTTTAGGTTCGGGTTCTGTTTTTCATGTCATGACAAATGCCGGTTATGAACAAATTCGAATTATGCCTGATGATCAATCGTCCGTAAACCTGTGGGATATTTTTCATAAGCCTTTTCAAAACAACCGTTTTAAGCTGCAGGATTTTGCTTCGATGGCAAAAGTAAAACTGAGTCCTGCTATTTACAAAGAAAATCAAAATTATATCCGCACGGTTAACTTTCAGTATCTTGGTCAAAAGCGATTCGGTAACCGGTATGTTGCAGGCGTAGTAAAGAAACTGAACGCACAGATGCCTTTGGGGTACAAGGCCAAATTGCTTTCCTTTCATTTTGATATAAAACGTCAGGGCAGGCAGTATGGTTATTTGATTTTGGTTGTCATTCTCTTTATTTTTATCATTTGTTCTGTTTTATTCGAATCATTAAAACAACCGTTTGCCATTATTTTGGTGATACCGTTCTCGTTTACAGGTATTTTTCTCACGTTTTACTATTTCGATTTGAATTTTGATCAGGGCGGATATGCTTCGTTTCTTTTGTTGAGCGGGCTGGTGGTAAATGCTGCCATTTATATTATGAATGGGTACAACAATTTGAAAAAGGAGTATCAAAGGAAAAAAATTTCATCGTTGAAACTTTATCTGAAAGCCTATAACGAAAAAATTATTCCGATTTTACTGACTATTTTATCCACCATTCTCGGTTTGCTTCCTTTTATACTTTATGGCCGGAATGAGGTTTTTTGGAATGCCCTTGCCGCCGGTACAATCGGCGGATTATTATTTTCAGTGGTTGTGATTGTTTTTTATCTGCCTTTATTGGTATTGAAAAAAAGGGAAATCAAGTGAAAAGAAGTCCTTTAAAGTTATTATGAATACCGGAACCGGCTTGCAAAACGAACAGCATACAAAGGCACATTGATAAATTTACCGGATTGAATAAAATTTCGGGGAGAAGCCCTGAAAACCCATTCGGGCTGGTATTTGTCGGTATAACTTTTTAAGCTCTTCGGGTAATATTTTCCGCCCTGTGTACAGGGTAATGTTTTCAAGTATGGTTTGCGGACTAAGATCGTCCTGAAATAATGTTTTAAGTTTTGGTGTTTGTTCAAAATTCAGGGTGACAAATTGATGATACTCTTTCTTGCCAAATTCGTTAACGAGGTAAGTTTTGCCTGTTTGACGGGCTCCCCGGGGCAACAGCGGTTTTCTTTTTTTGCCGGCTTTCCGCTTCGCTAGATGCTGATAAAGTTCATGTTTCATAATTTATCTCCCCAAAAGCGTCAATACGGCCCACTTTTTCTCCAAAAAAATGCTAATTCTGTAAAATTTATCTCCAGAAAAACGTTAATTATTTGATAATCAATATGTGATTTAGGGTGATTAAAATATTTCGGGCGTGGACGCCCGAAACGGTTTGTTAATCGTGGC
>WGDP01000348.1 GCA_015493215.1 Bacteroidales bacterium
GATTTTACCAGCTCATGATAAAACTCCCAAAAAACGTTATCAATTTTTAGCTGTTTAAAATGGTGATAAATGTAGTCTTCGCGCGGGTCGATATTCACCGGTTTTCCTTTAAAAACAGGATGGTTGATACAGGGTATCCGGGTATAACTTGTTTTACCTGCCGATTTGGCCTTTTGCTTGTATTCGAGGTATTCAACTGCCACCTTGTTGGTAAGCACTTTAAGTTTTGAGGGTGCTGGAATTTTAGCAGGATCGGAGAATTTTACATTTTTAAACGAATTAATTAAAAACTCTACGGCTTCAAAACCTGCGCCTCCGTGAGCAAGGCCTGTATTGGACATAAACCCTGCAAAAGCAGTTGAAATATTGTTGCGGGCACTTACGCTCTCTTTGGCACCTTTGGCGCTTATGGTTCCAACGCCGTTGGTGAGGGTTAATGCCAGCAAGGCCTGAAATTCTTGTAACTCGGTTCCCCGCGAAGCCCTGTTAAAGACACTTTGAAAAGCCACCTCGGTAAATGAGGTCAACAACACCTTAACCGGCCTGCGGCTTCCTGTTTTTTTTAACAGTGTGTTTTTTAATGGGTTTATTCCTGCAAGAATGGTTAACCTCGCTTCGGTTCCCATAAATGCCACCATGTTTTCCACGGTGTTTCTGCTGATTTTTTTCAACAACAACGGTTCAAAAGCAACATCGGTAAAAATAGCGGCAATAAGAAACAGGTCGCAATCTTCAACCTTGTGTTTACTTATGTACTGCAACACAAATTGTATGATGATGCTTTTATTAAGTTTTTCGTTGAGGTTTTTAATAATCATTTTACCAAATGTGCTGGGGGCATGTTTGCCCGTGGGGAAGAGTTTAATGGCAAGTTTTGTTGCCTTGTTAAAATCAAACGGTAAAAATTTATCTTTCACCTCCATTTCGGTAAGTAAAGTAAGCAGTCCTTTAATGTACTGGTTTCCCATTACAAATTGTTTGTGGTTTCCCATCATGCTAACGGCAGCCATTAAAGCCTGATTGGGGGTGGCACCGTTTTGAGTGGCAAACTCAACCGATTCGAAATAGCGGATGTCCGAACTGCTTAAATAGTTGAGGCAGGCGTTAATAAAGGGCAGGTCTTCTTTGTGCGGATGCTCTTTTATAAGGGCAAAAACAAGGTTGCTTTCATAGGGATATTCCACCAAATCAACAACGGGAACAGTGTGTAACTCTGCAATTTGCGTGTTGGCGTCAATGCGGGATGCTCCCGAAGCATTTCGCATCCGGCGGCGCAGGTAAGATGCGCCCAACTCTCGATTGAATTTTTTAATTTCATGGTTGTAGGGGCTCATGGCCTCCACAATGGGCAACCGTAACGAAACCGGCAGTTTGTGTTTAAAATCCTTTCCCATCCAGGGTTTCAGACTTAAATCGCCGATGGGTTCAAAATCATTTTCCAACTCCAGTTTGTCAAAAACAGCCTTTACCGCCATGGGGATATGTTGTATGGAACTTACCCTGATTCCTTTTTTGCTTACTTTTTCAGGCATATCAGGATCGAAAGCCTGTAGTCTGAAATAGCTATCGAACCATTTCTCTTTCGATTCGGCATCATCGCCATCGCCGGCCAGCGCTCCTGCATGGCCTACCGCACGCGTTAGCTGCGATTTCCACCGGCCGGTAACGCAAACAATCATGGGTTTGTTAAACTTAAGGGTTTTGGCTTTTATCATGTTTAAAGCCTCCTGCTCGTAGCGGCCTCCCGGTTCAACATACAGCACCACGGCTTTGGTACGTTCATCGTTTTGAGCGGCATTTAAAAACTCCGCCACACCAAACTGAATAATTTTATCCTTACCCGAACTCACAATGGTGGTGGTGCCAAACCCCGATGTTTTTAGATAGGATGCAATGGTGTTTCCAAAGTTTCCGGAGTTGCTGTGAATGGCAATGGAGCCTTTTAACAACGATTCTTCGGGCTTATCGCCTCCCAACGCACCACCAATGCGCACTTTATTCCACGAATCACCAACACCCAGCGAATTGGCACCAAAAACATCTACTTTGTTCGATTGGCAAATTTCGCGGATGACCAGCTGGTCTTTCACGCTCATTTTCTCGGTAACAATTACAATTCGCTTTAAGTTTTTATTGTAATGAAGCAGCTCGGTAACCGCATGAAACACAGCTCCCGGAGGTAAATAGATAACACCCGTATCAAACCGGTGATGTTTTACTACTTCGGCAAGACGCGGATATACGGGAATATCTCCAATGGGCGTTTCCAATACGCCGGAACGTCCGTACTGTACGCCGGCAACAATGTTTCCGCCGCTAAAAGCATGCGAAACCGGGGTTACCTTGCGGCTTTCGTTACCTAAAATATTCATCACACAAACACGTGCTTCTTTGGGGGCAATATCTTGTAAGTTTTGAATACCTGCAAAATACGAAAAGGGATTGGTGTTATTTTTGTTCATGTTGTTTTGCATTTAAAAAGTTAAACATTGAGCCGGATAAAATATTAGCCTTTTTTTTCCAAAAAATAGTTGTCAATTTCAACTGCATATTGAATCACTTCAATCATCGAACTGTCGTATCCGAAAAACTTGTACGGTATCTCGAGTGCGTCTAAAATATTGGCGGCATAAGTAAAGCCTTTAATAAGATTTGGGCCTCCACGGCCTGAAACCACATAGATATCGGGTTTACCGTTTTCGTTAACATAATCGCGCAAGGCGTCAAATATTCCTTTGTAGGTTACAAAAATGTCGGTGTTGTTTGCTTTTCCGCCGATAATAAGCAATACGTTCGACTGTTTAAGCCAGTATTTAAAAACAATGGAGGCAATTTGAGCCATTTTTTCGTAAGGAGGGTTGCCGCCAAAGTCGCTTGAAATAGTAGCCTTTTGCGATAGCACTTCGGTGGCGGCACTGTTGGCTCCTCCGCCAAACATAAAGGAGGTAATGGTTCCTTTGGGGTTGATAACCACCACATCACTTTGCCCCTGATAGGTACGGAGTTTGTTAATTTCGGCTTCAAACTCCGACAGGTTGGCATGAAAAATTTCGGGAGGCAGCTGAAGCCTTTTCCAGTGAGGGTTGTCCTGATCGAACTGGGCTTTAAAATCGCAGGCCACCGGCACATACCGGTCGTCAACTTTTTCCATGCGGATGGGGTTTAACTCCAAAGTGGTAAAACCAAAATCGTTGTATAAATTCCATAACTTGGGTAAAAACTGAACCAACGGGCTGATGATTTCAGCAGGAGCATTCAAATCGGATAAAGCATCAATTATATGATACGCTTTTAATCCGGTAAGGGCGTTAAACGATTTGTTTACAATCATATCGGGAGGCAGCTCTTCAATATCAATCCCGCCATGATGGGTAAGGGTAAAGCTAACTCTTCGCGATGCGGTACACACATTCAGATTAAAATAAATCTCGTAATCCGACGGAATAAACTCTTCAAAGGTAACCCCGTTCGACCGGATACGTTGATTGTGAAAAGTATGCTCGGCAAAAAACAGGTCGTGTTTGGCCTGAAGGGCTTCTGCTGCCGTTTTTACAATTTTAACAAGGCCTGCTTTCCCCTTTTTACCTACGCCACCATAAAATACAGGCTTAACAACACATCCGCCCCGCTTATTGATGAGTTGTTCAATTTCGTTTAAAGTAGCGTTTGCATTAAGAATTTCTGGGATGGGAAAACCCGAAAGTTTTAAAATGGGTGCCCCGTATTTCATTCCGGTAATTTGCATGGTAAATAGTTTTTAGAGGTTTATCGAATTAATAATGAATCGATTAAATATTATTTTTTGTAAATATACATAAAAATTAAAAACATTAGTATCTTTGAATCGTATGTGAATATGATGGCTACTGGATTTTTACATTTCTGAAAACGTTTGGTATGAAAAAGCAAAAGAAAACTGATATAACAGAAGCAAAATTTAAATTATTATTCGAATCCTCACCACTTGGTATTTACCTTGCCACCAAAGAGGGAAATATCATCGAAGCAAATGAGGCTTTACTGTCCATGCTTGGTTCTCCATCAAAAGAAGCCACCAAAGCTATTAATGTACTGCATTTTCCTCCGTTGGTTGAGCGGGGTTATACCAAAAAGTTTGAAGAGTGCGTTACAAAAGGCGAAACCATCGAATTTGAAACACCTTATAAAACCAAATGGGGTAAAGAAACTTATTTACATAGTTTTTTGGTTCCGCTAAAAGATAAAGATGGAAATGTTGAAAATGTTTACACCCTTATTAACGATATTTCAGAACAAAAAAGGGCCGAAACGGTTAAGGAGATAATTTATAATATTTCAAATGCCGTTTTAACCACTGATAATCTTAAGGATTTAATTAGCTTCATAAGAAACGAACTGGCTACATTAATTGATACCACCAATTTTTTTGTGGCGTTGTACGATGATAAAACAGATAGTTTGTCGCTGCCGTTTTACTCCGATGAACATGATCATTTTACAAATATTCCTGCAAAAAAAACCATTACACGGTATGTAATAGCAACAAAAAAATCACTGCTTGCAGATTTAAATACTTTGGCCGAACTGGAGAATAAAGGAAAAATTGAGCGGCACGGAACCAATTCGCTGGTGTGGCTCGGAGTGCCTTTAAAAGTGGAAGGGAAAGTTACCGGCGCTATTGTGGTACAAAGTTATACCGATCCAACGGCATACAACGAATCGGATAAAAAAATGCTGGAGTTTGTATCGGATCAAATCGGGGTGGCCATCTTTCGGAAAAAAGCCGAGGAGATGATTAAAAAAAGTGAAGAACGTTTTGAATTGGCCATGCGGGCATCTAACGACGGCCTTTACGACTGGAATCTGGTTACCAACGAAATATACTATTCTCCAAGATGGAAAAGTATTTTGGGCTACCGCGATGATGAGCTTGAAAACAGCATTGAAACATGGAAAGAATTAACCGATCCTGAAAGTGGAAACAAATCGTTGGAAAGGTTAAATTACGCCATCGAAAACCACATCGACCATTATGATGTTGAGTTTAAGATGAGGCATAAAGACGGGCATTGGGTTCATATTTTATCGCGCGCACATCTTATTTATGATGATAAGGGAAAAGCAATAAGATCTGTGGGTACTCATTTTGACCTGACCAAACAGAAACAGGCGGAAGAAAAAATAAGGGCAGCACTGGAAAAAGCGGAAGAGAGCGACCGCTTAAAATCGGCATTTTTAGCCAACATGAGCCACGAAATAAGAACCCCTATGAATGGAATTTTAGGGTTTTCCGACCTGCTTGATAACCCCAATCTTTCAAAAGAAGAAATTAGCAGATATGTTCAAATTATTAAAAATAGCGGCGCCCGTTTGTTAAACATCATAAACGACCTGATTGATATTTCAAAAATTGAAGCAGGGCAAATGGAAATAAATTTAGAAACCTACGACCTAAATGGGCAGCTTAATTATTTATACGATTTTTTTAAACCGGAAGCAGAATCAAAAAGGCTAAATTTAGTGGTTGAACCGGGTATTACCGACAGAATTATACTTATTCATACCGATAAAGAAAAGATGTATGCCATCCTTATCAATCTGTTAAAAAATGCCATTAAATATTGTCCTTCGGGAACCATAGAGTTTGGTTATGAACTAAAAGAAAAAAATAACAACCCTGTTGTGGAATTTTTTGTTAAAGATACGGGCATAGGCATTCCGCCCGATAGGCAGGAAGCGATTTTCGACCGCTTTGTGCAGGCTGATATTGAAGATAAAAAAGCCTATGAAGGAGCCGGCCTTGGCTTATCAATTACCAAAGCTTATGTTGAAATGCTTGGGGGCGAAATCTGGTTAAAATCAAACGATAAGGGAACCGTTTTTTATTTTACAATACCTTATGGAAACAACATTGGTAAAACAAAAAAACCGAAAACAACGGTTAAAAAAGAGGAAGTAAAACAAAACCAAAAAAAGCTGACTATTTTAATAGCTGAGGATGAAGAAGTGTCGTATAACTATCTTGAAATTTTACTTAGAAAACTGAACAATCCAACATTAATACGAGCTAAAAACGGGCAGGAAGCCGTTGAAATCGCGAAAAACAACCCTCAAATCGACCTGATTTTAATGGATGTTAAAATGCCTGTGTTGGGTGGATACGATGCCACAAAACAAATCCGCACTTTTAACAAAGAGGTGGTTATTATTGCCCAAACAGCCTTTGCCCTCGAAGGTGACCGCGAAAAAACCGTGGAAGCCGGTTGCAACGATTATATTAGCAAGCCAATAAATAAACAGGAGTTGATTGATAAAATTAACCGGTTGCTCTGATGGCTGTAAATTTCATTGTTAATGGTAATCTTCCAAAAGAGGCGGTTGATAAACTATCTGACTTTGGAAATGTTGTGTTGTTTTCAACTGCCGGCATTACCTATCCGCAGGTTTCAAACCATCCTGATATCTTTTTTTGTGCCGGCACCCATAAATGGGTTGTTGCTCCCAATACGCCCGTTGAGTATATTCAAAAACTAAAATCGGCGGGTGTTGATTATGTTTCAGGCTCAACACCGGTAGGGTTAGTTTACCCTGAATCGGCTCGCTATAATGCCGTGGTTACCGATAAATATTTTGTTCATAATTTTTCGGTTACCGATACCGTGTTAAAAAAAACATTTAGCCATTTAAACCCCGTTTCCATAAGGCAGGGTTATGCACGATGTAGCTTGTTACCACTGAAAAAAAACAATTTTATTACTTCCGACAAAGGAATTCAAAAGGAGTTGTTGAAACAAAACACAGATGTTCTTTATGTTGATTCGTCACAGATTTTGTTACCCGGATTTAAGCATGGTTTTTTTGGCGGCTGTGCCGGTGTTTATCACGATAGGGTATTTTTATCCGGCTCGTTGAAATATTTAAACGATGGTGAAAGGGTAAAGAATTATTTACGCAAACTTAATTATCAGGTTATAGAATTATACGATGGCCCCTTGTTTGACGGGGGTAGTATTTTGATTTTTTAATTGGATAGGGATTATATTTGTTATTAGCTTTTTGCCTCTTTTTTAATGACGCGCTCAATTTGGTCATGTAATTCCGGAATTTTATTTTTTATATTTTATTAAGCTCTTTCTTTAAAGCATCAATAAAACCGTTTATATCCTCCTCAGTTGTATCCCACGAACACATTAATCGAACTTCGTTGGTGGTATAATTCCAAACGTGAAAATAGTATTGCTGTTGCAAAGGCTGAATAATTTGCCGGGGCAAAACAACAAAAACACCATTTGCAAAAACTTTTTGGGTAAGTTTTACCTGTGGAATTTGTTTTAATTCAGAAGCCAGCAGTGCAGCCATGTTATTGGCCTGTGTTGCGTTTTTTTTCCATAAATCATTGCTAAGATACCGGTTGAACTGCGCTGCAATAAACCTCATTTTTGAGTGCAGTTGCATACTTTGTTTACGACTGTATTCAAAATCTTTGGCCAAACCGGGTTTTAAAAACACCACTACCTCACCAAACATAAGCCCGTTTTTTGTACCGCCAAACGACAGCACATCTACACCCGTATCGGAAATCATCTCTTTAAAAGAAACGTTAAGTGCCACAGCTGCATTGGCAATACGGGCGCCGTCAACATGGAGGTACATGTTGTTTTTGTGAGCAAATGCAGCAAGTGTAGCTATCTCGCCGGGCGTGTAAACGGTGCCCATTTCGGTAACCTGCGAAATGGTAATTACCTTTGGCTGAGAATGATGCTGAAAACCAATACTGCGTAAAAAGGGCTTGATATCATTGGGGGTTATTTTCCCGTCAGCAGTTTCAATGGTTAATATTTTGCTGCCCGATATTTTTTCGGGAGCGCCGCACTCATCTTCGTTCATGTGCGAGGTGTGTGCCGACACGATGGCCTCGTATGGACGCATTAGATGCTGCACTCCAAGCACATTGGCTGCTGTTCCGTTGTACACGAAAAAAGCTTTTGTATCGGAGCCAAAAACCTCCCGGAATTTTTTTTCTACTGATAACGTTACCGGGTCATCCAGCTCACCGTACGCCGGAATATGACCCAGGTTGTTGGTCTTTTCCAATGTCTCCATTATTTCGGGACATACTCCCGACCAGTTGTCGCTTGCAAAACTTTTCATGGTGTAAAAATAGGGAAAAGAAACTATCTTTGTTGAAACATGATAAATTAACACTACCATGAGCTGGAAAAACGGTGTGGAAAAAGTGCTTTCAGAAAAGCTGAATGAACAGGTTGAAATACTTTCGGATCATTACGTTGGAGGAGGCTCCATAAATGATGCCCGAATGATAAAAACCACAAAGGGTGATTTTTTTGTCAAAATAAATAGTGCTTCCCGATATCCGGCCATGTTTGAAAAAGAGGCAAAGGGGTTGGTACTTTTAGCAGCAACAAACGAAATTACTGTGCCGCAGGTTATTGGCTTTGGAGAGGAAAACAACGAGGCTTTTCTCGTTCTTAATTACATCGGCTCTGCTCCCAGGTCAAAAAACTTTTGGACACGGTTTGGAGAAAAGCTGGCAGCACTTCACAAACACACAAACAAGCTGTTCGGCCTCGATTACGACAATTATATCGGGTCGTTACAACAAAGTAACCGTCAGCACAATAGCTGGTCAGGTTTTTTTATGGAAGAGCGTTTGGAGCCTATGGCTGCCATGGCTTTTAATGATGGAAAAATTGATCGCACGATACTAACTGCTTTCGACCGTTTTTACAACAGGCTTGACAATCTTTTTCCGAACGAACCTCCCGCGCTTGTTCATGGTGATTTATGGGGTGGGAATTATATGGTGGGAGCTGATGGAGAGCCTGTAATTATCGACCCGGCGGTTTACTATGGCCATCGTGAAATGGATTTGGGCATGACGCAACTGTTTGGTGGTTTCGACCGGGAGTTTTATGATGCTTACCACCGGGCGTTTCCGCTTGAACCGGGTTGGCAGGAAAGATTGGACTTTTGCAACCTTTACCCGTTAATGGTGCATGTTAACCTGTTTGGTGGCGGGTATGCCGGTTCGGTAAAAAGTATTTTGATGCGGTTTTAAAGATATCTTTGCTCACGGTTGCAAACCGTGAGCAGAACAAACATAGACTTTACTTACAGTTGCAAACTTTCTTTACTTTTCGCTCACAGTTACAAACTGTGAGCGAAAACTGATTCTGCTTTCTGCTCACACTTTGCAACTATGATCTTTATTTTTCGCTCACAGTTTGCAACTGTGAGCAGACACTATCGATCTACTCTACTTTTCTCTCTCACAGTTTGTAACTGTGACTTGAGTTTGGATTTAACTAGATAAAAAAATCAGGACAAATGTTATTGTTTTGATTTTTTTATTTACTTTTGTATCTAGTTATATAACTAGTATTAATTAAAATTTAAACATCATGGGATTTTCAACAAAGGTTCAGTTAATCAAGCGTA
>WGDP01000349.1 GCA_015493215.1 Bacteroidales bacterium
AACCGGTAGCCGTAAATGTTCCCACGGGATCGGATTACAATATGTTGAAAACAATTTTGTATCAAAACGGATTGATTATCCATCGTAATAATTTTGAATGGGTAGCCGAAAAAAAGCATCTCGACAAATTGGTAAAACCGGGCCATTATCTCATAAAAAATGCCATGCCCACCCTTGAACTGGTAAACATGCTTCGTTCGGGCAACCAAACGCCGGTGAAGGTAACTTTTAACAATGTGCGTGATATTTATCAATTGGCTGCCGTGGTTAGCAAACAAATTGAGGCTGACTCCGCCGATATTGTTCATGTTATTCAGGACTCGGTTTTTTTACACCGGCTCGGATTAAACAAAACCACTGCTGCTGTAATATTTCTTCCGAACACTTATGAATTTTGGTGGAATACCGATGCCGAAGCTTTTATAAGCCGAATGGTTCAAGAGTATTATAAATTTTGGACGGATGATAAAATTAAAAAAGCCAACGAGGCAGGGTTAACAAAAGCGGAAGTATCAATTTTAGCTTCTATTGTTGAAAAAGAAACCACCAAAAACGATGAAAAGCCAATGATAGCAGGTGTTTACATCAACAGGCTTAAAAAGGGATGGCGCTTGCAGGCAGACCCAACGTTGGTTTACGCACTGAACGATTATACCATAAAAAGAGTTTTAAACAAATATAAACTGATTGACTCGCCTTACAATACCTATAAGCATCTTGGCTTGCCTCCGGGACCCATTTGTATTCCCTCCATAGCCTCCATAAATGCGGTATTAAATTACAACCGTGGTAATTACTTTTATTTTTGCGCCAAAGATGATTTTTCGGGCTATCATGTATTTGCCAAAACAAACCGGCAGCATGTCAAAAATGCCAAGAAATACCGGGAAGCATTGAATAACATGAATATTAAACATTAAGATTAATATCCGGCTCTTTTTCCCTGCCATGTATTGCGCTCCTCCATCGTTTTTTCGATGGCATGATTAATTTGGTCGTTGCGGATTTTACCCCAGCCGGGGCCTGCCAAAAAGCGCGGTGGCACCTCACCGGCAAAACGCTCTACAATAAATGAGGGGTTCAGTTGTTCAACATAATTGATTATAAAGTCAACATAGTCTTCAAAAGAGAAGAGGTCGTAATCATCGGGATGTTTGCCAAAATCGACTGCCATGGCGGTTCCCTGAACAATTTGAAGCTGATGAAACTTAATAGTCGTTAACGGAAGTGATGATACCTCTTTAACGGAATCTATCATCATTTGGCGGCTTTCGCCCGGCAGGCCGAAAATAAAGTGCGCCCCCACCGGCAGGCCGTAAGCGGCGGTTGCTTCAATGGCCTCCCTGGACTGCTCGTAGCTGTGCCATCGGTTGATACGTTTCAGGGTTTCGTTGTAGATGCTTTCAACCCCGTACTCAACCATGATGTAATACTTTTTTGAAAGTGCGGCGAGGTATTCCAGCTTTTCCTCATCCACACAATCGGGGCGGGTTCCTATTACAAGCCCCACAACTCCTTCAACCGATAACGCCTGCTCATACAGTTCTTTTAAGCGCTCAATCGAAGCATACGTATTTGAATAGGGCTGAAAATAGACAAGATAATCCTTTGCCCTCCGGTATCTCACTTTATGAAATTCAATCCCCTCCATTACCTGCTGCTCGATAGATTTTGAAGGATTGCAATAGGATGGATTAAAAGCCCGGTTATTGCAGTAAGTGCATCCGCCTTTGGCAAGTGTCCCGTCACGATTGGGACAGGTAAAACCTGCATCAACACTTATTTTTTGCACTCGTCTGCCAAAGGTTCGCTTAAAATAATCGGAATAGGCATTGAACCGGCGAGAATGCCCCCAGGGATAAATATGGTTTGTCATTTTGCAAAAATAGAAAAAGGCTGTCCAAAACCGGCCAGCCTTTTAAATAAGTTATGAAATGAATGGGTTAGGAAACTTTTTCCAGTTTTTTCATTATGGAAAAAATAAATCCTGCAGCTATCAATGTCAGAATCACAAAGACACCCCACACCTGCCAAATTTGGATGCGTTCGTACAAAAAGCTTCCAACGCCGAGAAACAGGTTGCCAACAGCGGTAGCACCCAACCATGCACCCTGCATAATTCCCTGATACTTTGGAGGGGACACTTTGGATACAAATGAAATTCCCATAGGACTAAGGAACAACTCCGCTACCGTTAAAATAAAATAGGTGCTGATAAGCCATTGAACACCAACACGTGGTGATTCCGGAGTTAATTGTCCGTATGGAACAAGATTTAATGAACCTATCAACAGAACCACAAAAGCCACAGAAGTTAAAAGCATTCCATATCCAATCTTACGAGGTGTTGAAGGCTCCATATTACGCTTCCGCAACCAGCTGAACAGCCCCACAACAATGGGAGTTAAAATCACAATAAAAGATGGGTTAAAAGGCTGGAACAACTCCGGTGAAAACGGATTGATATCGTTGAACGAAGCATATCTGTAGTAAGCCACAGCTCCGCCGACAGCCACCATTGCCACCCCTATAATTTTTGAAAGCGACTTACTATTTCTGTCAAGAGCCGTTAAAATGCCATAGAAAGCGACAATCATGCCCAGTAACGACCATACATCGAAAAACAGATATGCCGATGGTCCTACTTGCTGAACCGTATAGTCGCGGGCAAAGAAACTCATGGTAAGCCCGTTTTGGTGAAACGACATCCAGAAAAAGATAACAACTCCAAATACTAAAAATAGTGCGGTCATACGCTGTTTGGTTTCAGCCTTTGAGAGTTCAACAACTCTTTCGCCCGTTTCCTCCTGTTTTTTAACATCAGGCAACCTGTTTTTAAACAGCAGATAAACTAAAAACGAAAACACCATGGTTAATCCGGCAACGGCAAAGGCCCAATTAAATCCCTGGCTGTACACATCCATATAGTGTGCTGACCATGTTGCAAGATCGGTTACAGTAGTATGCGAAACCTGGTTGGCTATTTGCTGCAGGTCGTCGGCTTCTTTGCCTGTTAAGGTTCCGTCATTAAACTTATGGATCAACGACGGCAACAAGTCATTCCTTTCAAAACCTTTTTGTTTAATAAACCAGTTAATGGTTCCGGCAGCAGCATGGGGAGCAAAAAGAGCACCAATGTTTATTCCCATATAAAACACGTTAAAGGCAGAATCTCTTAGATGTGAATACCTTTTATCATCGTAAATTTGTCCGACAACAGCCTGAAGGTTACCTTTAAACAGTCCGTTACCAAAGGCGATTACAAAAAGTGCGAAAACAGTAAATGCAAGCCCCAATCCCGGTAACGACATTAAAACATATCCAATTAACATGGTTAAAAGGCCTATAAAAATAACGCCTTTATAATTCTTGGTGCGGTCGGCAAATATACCTCCTACCAGGGCAAGTCCATAAATAGAGGCATAAAACAAACTGTAAATAAAACCTGCTTTTGTAGGCGTTAGTCCATATTTTGCAGTAAGATAATAAACCAATATACCCATCATGGTATAAAATCCGAAACGCTCGCCCATGTTGGCAAAAAAGGCAACATACAACGACTTAGGGTGTCCTTTAAACATACGCTAAATTGTTAATTATTAATTAATATTAAAGTTTCTTAAATTATGAAAGCAACAAAAATAACCAAAAAAGCATGGTATCCAAATTTGGTTTACGATAAGTTATCACGATAAATATTTGGATGATTCCTCTATTTTGATGTTTCAAAGCCATTTAAATGTACATCTTATTACAAATTATTTGAAACTGTCCATAGCTAGTCGGACAAAATCCCGAAGGGATTAAATATGAATAGCCCTGCACTTCGTGCAGGGAAAATGGGTAGTTAAAATTAATTGTAACCCTGAAAGGGTGAAACAAAAATTATTGAACCCTTACAGGGTTCGTTAAAATTTCATTGTTTTAACCACCGGTTTCACCGATGGTTATTCATATTAAACCACTTCGTGGTTTTTTACATGGTGTTGATATTTTTATAAAACCATTTTTAAAGTAAAACCATGTCAATCTGCTTCTTATACGATAGGTCAGCTTAAAAAACAACCGTTAAACCTTATCCAATGTTTTACGTTTTTTAATTTGAGTGGCTTTATATTGTGAAAGGGTCATGCCGGTGATGTTTTTAAACTGCCTGGAGAGATGTGCCATACTGCTGTAATTAACCTTGAAAGCTATCTCCGAAAAATTAAGTTCATCGTAGCTGATCAGCTCTTTTACGCGCTCAATTTTTTGAAGGATGATGAATTTTTCGATGGTTACACCTTCGCTTTTTGAAAACTCGGATGAAATATAAGTATAGTCTTTACCTATTTCTCCTGACAGATAATCGGAAAAATTTATTTTAAGCTTCTCTCCTTCATTGTGATGAATATGCTCAACAATCAGATTCTTAACACTTTCTACCAGAATTTTATTTTTATCACGTATCAACTCAAAACCTATCGATTTAAGCTTATCATCAATCAAGTCATAGTTAATTTGATCAGGGTCTGCCTTAACCTTTGCTCTGCCCAGTTCCACACACGACCATGGCAGCTTTTGCTCATCAAGTATCTGTTTTACCGACATGATGCATCGGTCGCAGACCATGTTTTTTATAAAAAGGGTGGTTTCACTCATAGCAAGGTCAAAAATAGGTAAAATCAGAATACCTTTTTCATTCGTTCCAAAGCTTCCAAAACATTACTTTTGGGTGTACCCACATTCATCCGCATAAATCCGGTACCACCTTTGCCAAATATTCTTCCGGGGTTCAGCCCTACCGAGGCTTCATCAACCATTTTTTTTCTCATTTCCAAGTCGGACAGGCCGGTGCGGGTATAATCTATCCAGGCTAAAAAAGTGGCTTCGGGTTTTACAAGCGACAATTGGGGCAATTCGGTTTTCAGAAAGTCATCTACCAAATCGAAGTTAGCCTTGATGTATTTTATCAATGCATCTAACCATGCATCCCCGTGGGTATAGCCGGCTTCGGAAGCCACTATGCCAAAAAGGTTTCCATGTACAAGATGAAAACTTTCCATTGTTTTTTTAAACCGGTTACGCAATGCGTTGCTACTGATAACAATTTGAGAGGTAAACAACCCTGCCACGTTAAAAGTTTTACTGGGTGCCATACAGGTAACGGTAATTTCGGCAAGTGCCTCTGACAAGGAAGCCAAAGGGAAATGTTTGTTTCCGGGCAATATTATATCGGCATGTATCTCATCCGATAAAATAACGACATTGTTTTTTAAACATATCTCCCCTACCCTTTTCAGCTCCTCTTTTGTCCAACAACGGCTAACCGGATTATGGGGCGACGAAATTAACATCAGTTTCGCCTTTTTTGCTTTTTGCTCAAGATCATCAAAGTCGATGGTATAAGTTGTTCCATCATAAACCAACTGGTTGTACAACAATTTTCTTCCGTTGTTTTTTACCGAATCGAAAAAGGGAAAATAAACCGGAGGTTGCACAATAACTCCATCACCCGGATTGGTAAACGAAAGTACAGCTGCGTTAATGGCTGTTACAATGCCCGGTGAAAATACAATCCAATCCTTTTTAATATTCCAGTCATGGCGCCGTTTTACCCACCCCGTAAAGGCCTCAAAATAGGTGTCAGGCATAAAGGAATAACCATATACGGGATGCGATGCCCGTTCCATCACAGCCTTTCTGATGCATTGGGGTGTTTCAAAGTCCATATCGGCAACCCACATGGGAAGCACATCGGCTTTACCAAATATTTCGTGACGCATATCGTACTTAACGCTCGCCGTGCCGGCTCGCTCAACCACCTTATCGAAATCGTACATTCTATTGCTTGTTAGTATTTGTTGTAAAAATAAAAAAAAGCCTGCTCCAAAACAGGAACAGGCTAAATTCTATTTTCAATTTTTATTGATTATCATTTCTTTTCAAACACTTCAACTTCTTCATTGGTAATATAACCGCTTGAATCAGTATCAATTTTATCGAAAATTATCTCTTTTTTATTCTTAAATTCTTCAACGGTAATATACTCATCCCCATTTTTGTTGTACTCGTTGAAATTTTTTATTTCATTTTTTTCAAGTTTACCATTATTGTTCTTATCTAATTTGGCAAACTCCTTTTTTACATATGCCTGATACTCCTTTTCGTCAACTTTGTTATCCTTATTCAAGTCCATTTGCGAGTATAAAGCAACCTTATCTTCAAATACTGCTTTTTCTGCAGCCTCTTCGTCCTTGGTAGCTTTTGCATGCCCGGGAGTTTCTCTGGTGATTTCTGACTCCGCTGAAGTTTTTTGTTTCGATGAATTAACACCATTACATGAAACAAAACTTAAAACGCCAATTGTTAATACAACCAGTGTCATCATTTGAACGAAATGTACCTTTTTCATAATTATTATGTATTGATTATGTGGCAAAGATACACCTTAACTATGCTGACATCAAGTAATTTATAGTAAATTAACATTAAAAATGTTAAATGTTTTTACTTAAAATATTATACAATTTCTACCAACCCATTTTTTTTACAACAAAAAACTTTTTAAGACCCTTATAACAAATAATTGCCCTTAATTTGAGTTTATAATAATCTTTGTTTGTGTTTTCATGTTATCGGTAACAGGGCATCTGCGTTCTGTTTCTGTCAACCACTTATCTCGTTGCTCTGATGTGATAACCCCATCAAATTTAGTTTCAATGTTTACACTTACCTGCTCAAAACCTGCTCTGTTTTTGGTAGCATAACCCATAAAATGAGCAGCATCCATATTACCTTCAATAGTAATCTTCATCTGTTTAAGGTTAAGCCCCTGTTCTTTGGCAACCGTATGGCCTGTCATGTTGAGGCACCCTGCCAGCGCCATTAACAAAACCTGAATGGGCGATGGGCCTTCATCGGTGCCTCCCATGTTTGCCGGTTCATCAATAACTAAGCTAAATCTGCCGGCATTAAGATTAATTTTTGTGGATGTTTCGCTGGTTCCTTCTATTTTAACTTTTACCGGAATAGCAACTTCTTTTGTACTGTTCATTATAACCTATTGTTTATTTTTTAACATTTAATGCGCAAAAGTAGAGTATTTATAAAAATTTTATCAATTAATTTTATGATATATATTATAAAAATAATGCTGTTACGCAAACAAGCATCTATTGAAGTTTTTTAAATTTGATCTTCTGCTTAGTAGTGTATTCGTATCCCCTCTACCAAGTAGGTCATCAAAAGTTGTTGAAAAACCATTTACTTTGCGGTAATGTGGGGGAGACTATAGTTCGAGGTTTTGGGGTAGTAGTTCGTGGAGTTTGTTTGCCTTATACTCAGGTATAACTTCCAGTATTCGCCTGAGCCAGTTAAAAGGGTTTACATTATTTTTTTTGCAGGTTCCAAAAAAAGAATAAAACATGGCTGCTCTTTCTGCTCCTCGTTCCGATCCGGCAAACAGGTAGTTTTTCCTGCCTAAGGCAATTGGGCGAATGGCATTTTCAGCA
>WGDP01000350.1 GCA_015493215.1 Bacteroidales bacterium
ATGTTAACAGCAACGGAACAATAGCATGGGCGGCCAATGGGGAAGCGGTGGCTGACCAGGGTTCTTTTAACCATGAAAATGTAAAAATAATAGGCGTTAACAACAGCGGAGAGGTAGTGGTTGCCTGGGATAAATACAATGGAAATCAAAGCCAGATTGCCATTCAGGGTCAAAAATTTTCAGCTACCGGTGCGCAGCTGTGGGGGTCAACAGGGCAGGAGTTTGTGCCCATGACTCAAACCACTGCCAACCTTATTGGCGGAAGCATGGATGGCGACAATGCACTTATTGCCTACGAAGAGTATATTGGCGGCGGAACTGTTGATCGTGCCATAAAAGCATTTTCGGTGGATGAAAACGGAAATTTTAACTGGACACCCACCATTTCGGATATATCAACACGGGTTAGCGAAAAAGTGCACGAGGTTTATACAACCATTTACAACGACCAGTTTGTTGTTGTTTGGGAAGACAATGATGTAAGTCGTGATATTTACATGCAAAATATCTTTACCGATGGCCACATCGGCTTTCCCGGCCTCAGCGACGATGCCACCTTAAGCGATCTTACCGTAAACAATGTTACCGTTGATGGGTTTAACCCCGATACTTTACATTATTTTGTGGGCATTCCGGCCGGCGACCCGTTTGTAACCGGTGCCACTGCAAACGACAGCAATGCCGTGGTTACCATCACCCAGGCTCCTGCGGTTCCGGGACAATCAACGGTTTATGTGTTGGCAGAAGATTCGGTAACATCGCTCACCTATACCATTGATTTTCACGTTGCCGGCACTGATGCCACCCTTTCCGATTTAACGGTAAACGGGGTTACCATTCCCGGTTTCAATCCTGACACGCTCTATTATGATTACAATGTGCCCAATGGCGACCCCATTCCCGTTGTGGACGGCACCACTACTGACCCGTTGGCATCGTTGGTGGTAACGCAGGCTGTTGACCCCAACGGAACAGCAACCCTTGAAGTTACTTCGGAAGACGGTAATACTACACTTACGTACATTGTTAATTTTATCTATGCGTATAACCACGATGCTACCCTTTCTGACCTGACAGTTGGCGGTGTTACCATTCCCGGTTTCAATCCGGACACATTGAATTATGATTACGGACTTATTTATAACGAACCTCCGTTAATTGTGGACGGAACCCCTGCCGACCCCTATGCCACAGTGGCTATTACACAGGCGCAAACCGTTCCCGACACCGCTTTTTTGGTGGTTACTGCTGATGACGGCGTTACAACCCTTACCTATACGGTTCATTTTTATTATTTTGGATGGGATGCCACCCTTTCCGATTTGTTGGTTGACGGGCAAACCATTCCAGGGTTTAATCCCGACACCCTCAACTATCAATATCCGTTAACTGTTGGCGATACCATTCCGTTTGTGCAGGGAATTGCCAATGACACGGCTGCTTCGGTGGTCAACAATCAGGCAACCGCTGTGCCCGGCAATGCCACCGTGGTGGTTACCGCTGCCGACAATACCCATCAATTGACCTATACCGTACATTTTTATTATTTGGGTAACGATGCCACTCTTTCGGACCTGACTGTAAACGGCGTTACCATCGAAAATTTCGACCCGCTGACAACCTTTTACCAATATGATGTACCTGAAGGAAACGCTATTCCGGTGCTGGATGGGACAACCACCGACAGCACGGCTACCAAAATCATTACGCAGGCTGACACGGTTCCGGGAGATGGCTATATTGAAGTTACCGCTGCCGACAGCATTACACAGCTAACCTATCAGGTTCATTTTAATTTGATTACTTCGGTAAGTAATTTGTCAAAAAGCAACATTTTAATTTATCCCAATCCTGCCGGCGAGCAGGTTCGAATAAAAACCATTGCGGAAATCAAAAAGGTTGAAATATTTTCGGCTTCAGGGCGGCTTGTAAGGCTGATTAATTCAAACCTGAATAACAGCATCAACATTTCAGGTTTTCAACGGGGGGTATATTTTATAAAAATCACCTTTGCCGAAGGTACGGTTTTTTCAAGGAGGTTGGTAAAATATTAAGCAAAACTATTGCTTTTTATTTTTGTAGTCCCTGCCACTTACTTATCGAAATTTATCCGAAATTTGCCCCTTTGCCAAATCAAACCAATTTTGGACAGATGAGGATTTTTGTTATTCTTCCCCGCATTCCGTATCCTTTGGAAAAAGGTGATAAACTGCGTGCTTTTCAGCAGATAAAATCGCTGTCGAAAAATAACGAAATCATTTTATGTGCCCTTAACCACAACCGCAAGCTCGATAAACAAAACGCCTTTGGCAAATTACAACCCTATTGCCGGTCCATCAATTTTATCGATTTACCCTGGTATGTCATTCCTTTCAACGTTCTAAAGGCCTTTTTTACAGGACTGCCCCTGCAGGTAGGCTATTTTTATAATTCAAAAGCAGACCGGATTATTAAAAAGCTTTTTAAGGAGTACCAGCCCGATCATGTATATTGCCAGCTGGTACGTACCGCTGAATATGGTACCAACCTGCCCGCACCAAAGACCCTCGATTATCAGGATGTTTTTTCATACGGTGTAAAACGGCGCAGGGAAAAGGCCTCGTTTTGGATGAAACCGGTTTTAAAACTTGAGTATAAGCGGCTGGCGGCTTACGAGGAAAAAATGTTTCGGGCTTTCAACAACAAAACCATCATCTCTTATCCCGACAGGAACCTGATGCAAATAGCTGAAAAAGATGATATTGTTGTCATCCCCAACGGTGTTGACCATGCCTTTTTTAAACCCATGGAGAGTGCCAAACAGTACGATTTGGTTTTTACCGGAAACATGAGCTATCCGCCCAATGTTGATGCTGCCGGTTATTTGATTCACAACATCATGCCTTTGGTTTGGCAAAAGCTGCCCGATACTAAAGTTTTGCTGGCAGGCGCCAGTCCGGCAGCAAAAGTTAAAGCCCTTGAAAACGACAAAGTAAAAGTTTCGGGATGGCTCGACGATATCCGCGAAGCTTACTCCTCAGCCAAAGTATTTATCGCCCCCATGCGCATCGGAACAGGGCTTCAAAACAAACTGTTGGAGGCCATGTCGATGAAAATACCGGCCATTACCACTCCTTTGGCAAACGATGCCTTACGTGCCCAACATCAAAAAGAAATTCTTATCGGTAAAAACGAACAGGAACTTGCCGAACATATTACCAGCCTTTTAAGCAATAAAGAACTGGCCGGCACCCTTGCTGAAAACGGCCATATTTTTGTTCATAAAAAGTACAGTTGGGACGAAGCAACCGGGCGGTTAGAGAAAATAATGAAGAACAATCAGTAATTCACCGACCTGTCACCACCATTCACCGATTTCTGTTTTCCCACAAGATGGACACCCCCTATTTTTGCTCCATCAATTTAAAACAATAAAACAATGGAAAACAAAAAATCTAACAATCGTCTTTTAACAGGAATCCTGTTGCTTATTTTTGGAGGCCTGCTTTTTGCCCGTAATTTTGGCTTTTTCAACCTCGAAATTTCAGAATATATTTTCCGCTGGCAATCCATTCTTATTTTTATAGGTATATTTGCCATAGTACGCAAACCCCGAAGATTAACCGGTTATCTGTTAATATTTATCGGAACGGCCTTTTTTATTCCGGTTTTGTTTGGTGTTAGCGCGCATCTGATTATTTGGCCTGTTGTATTAATAGGTGTTGGAACCTTGATTTTGTTCAGAGGGTTTTTCAACCACCATTTTCCACATCGTAAACATGCATTTGCCAATTGTTCGGATAAAGATTTTGAAATAAAAATTTCTAAACGTGAAGATTAGTATTATTCCTTATGCTGCGGCAGCTCGTGCCGAACTTACACGGGGCAAAACCGTGGTGGTAATCGATGTACTTCGGGCCACCTCGGTAATGTTGACGGCTTTGGCAAACGGAGCACGCGAATTTGTTCCGGCGATTTCTCCCGAAGAGGCTCTGCAAAAATCGTTGTTGTACAACCCCGATGATATTTTGTTGGCCGGCGAGCAGCAAACGGTTAAAATTGAAGGCTTTCAACTGGGAAACTCTCCACTGGAATATACCCCCGAAAAGGTGAAGGGCAAAACCATCATTATGTCAACCACCAACGGAACCAAAGCCTTAAACAGCTGCTTAAATGCCGAAACCGTTTTAATTGGCGCTTTTTTAAACGCCGAAGCGGTGGCTGATAAACTTTCTGATAAAGAGGATGTGGTGCTGTTTTGCTCGGGAACAAACAACAATTTTTCGTTGGACGATGGCATGTGTGCCGCCAAAATTACGGATGAAATTATCAAGCACAGCACACAACAACCTGAACTTTCCGATTTTGCCCAACTGCTGTTAAAAACATACCGGTCCGATTCTTTGGAAAACATCCTGCAATCGTGTTATCATCTGAATCTGTTAAAGCAAAAAGGTTTTGAAAACGATGTAACCTATTGTCTTCAAAATAGTCTTTATACTATGGTTCCAACCATGAACTTAATCAGTAAATCAATTCAATAATTAAAAATTTTCTCTATGAAACGTATTACCTTATTTATGTTAGCGGCTGTTTTCAGCCTGACTGCTTTTGCTCAGGATTTAACCCTTGACCAAATTCTTAAAAATTACTACGAAGTAAATGGTATCGAAAAGATGAAAGATATCAATACCATCACCATTAAAGGAAAATCAGTGGCTATGGGGCAGGAATTTCCGTTTACCATGTATAAAAAACGTCCTGCCGGTTTCAGGTTGGAAGTACCCATTCAAGGAACCACCATGTTGCAAATATTCAATGGCGAAAAAGGCTGGATGGTGATGCCCTGGACAGGAACCACCGAGCCTAAAGAGATGACCGAAGAACAATTAAAAGGGTTTAAAAAAGAAGCCGACCTTGAAGGCCCGTTGTACAAATACAAAGAAAAGGGAAGCACGCTGGAACTTGTGGGCAAGGAAGATATGGAAGGCTCGGAGGTTTACAACCTTAAATTGACCGATAAAGATGGTGATGTTACCAATTATTATATTGATGCTGACAACTTTGTGATTTTAAAAACCAAATCGAAAACAACCATGCGCGGACAGGAAATTGAATCGGAAACCTTTTTTAGCGACTACCAGGAGCAGGACGGTTTTGTAACAGCCCGTAGCATTGAAATGAAAAATAATGGCCAAACAGGACAAAGCATGCAAATTACCGAAATTAAATACAACGAGCCTGTTGACGACAAACTGTTTCAAAAGCCTGCTTATACAGCACCCAAACCGGCTTTAGAGCAAAAGAAATAATAAACCAATGAAGCGTACAACACTTTTTATATGGGTTGCTTTGTGGAGCATGGCAGGATTTGCCCAAACAAAAATTGACAAAAATACCTTTGGCGATTTACGCGCCAGAAGCCTCGGACCGGCAGTTATGAGCGGGCGTGTGGCAGCCATTGATGCCGTGGCCAACAACCCCAAAACAGTTTATGTGGGTACCGCCGGTGGTGGTGTATGGAAATCGGAAAACGAAGGAACCACCTTTAAACCTGTTTTCGACAAAAACATACAGGCCATAGGTGCCATTACCATCGATCAAAAGCATCCCGATACCGTTTGGGTGGGCACCGGTGAACCCTGGACACGTAATTCAACATCGGTTGGAAAAGGTGTTTATGTAACATATGACGGAGGCGAAAACTGGAAATTTAAAGGCCTCGACAGCACCGAACGTATTGCCCGCATTGTAATCGACCCGCGCGATTCATCCATAATTTATGTTGCAGCCTTAGGCTCCTTATGGAGCAAAGGCAAACAGCGGGGGCTGTTCAAATCATCCGATGGCGGAAACAGCTGGGAGAAAATACTTTATGTTGACGAAAACACCGGCTGTAGCGGATTTGCCATCAATCCGGCCAATCCTGATATTATGTACGCAGGGTTTTGGAGCTTCCGCAGGCACCCCTGGGATTTTGTTTCCGGTGGAAAAGGAAGCAGCTTTTTTACCACCACCGATGGTGGAAAAACATGGAACAAAATTGAAAAAGGATTACCCGAAAAACCCTGGGGACGCGTATTTGTTGATGTCAGTCCGGCCGACCCAAACGTGGTTTATCTGCTAATTGAAGCCAAAAAGACCTCCTTTTACAAATCTCAGGATATGGGAAAAACGTGGAAGCTGATGAACAACAACTCCGGCGATGTGGGTGAACGCCCTTTCTATTTCGGGTTTTTTGTGCCCGACCCTGTTGATACCAACACCATCTATAAACCCGGCTTTGCACTTCAGGTAAGCGACAACGGCGGAAAAAGCTTTATGGGTGCTTCGGTAAAAGGCGGAGCATTTCACAGCGATGTACACGCCTTGTGGATAAATCCCAACGACAACAAATCGATGTATCTTGGAACCGACGGCGGTGTTTATCTTACCAAAGACCGTGCAGCCACCTGGCGGTTTTTCCGCAATCTGCCGGTTTCGCAGTTTTATCATGTTAGTGTTGACAACGAAAAACCTTACAACGTTTTTGGTGGATTACAGGATAACGGCTCGTGGATTGGCCCCTCCAAATCGCCCGGGGGAATTAGCAACTGCGATTGGGATAACATTGGCTACGGCGATGGTTTTAACGCACTGCGCGACCCCGCCGACAACAACATTATGTATTGGCAGTATCAGGGCGGAAATGTTAAACGAATGTACCTCGATACCCGCGAGTTTAAAGACATCAAACCATTTACCGACGACGGAACCAAACTGAGGTTCGGCTGGAATACTCCGTTAATTTTTGGCGCCAAAAGCAAAGCCCTTTATACCGGAAGCCAGTTTTTGTACAAATCAACCGACAGAGGTGACAGCTGGCAAAAAATTTCGCCTGATCTTACCACCAACGACCCGTTGAAACAGCAGCAGGAAAAAACCGGCGGGCTAACCCTCGATAATTCTGCCGCCGAAAACCACTGCACCATTTTTACCATTTCCGAATCTCCGCTGGATGAAAACATAATCTGGGTTGGAACCGATGACGGAAACGTGCAGGTTACCACCGATGGCGGAAAAACATGGACCAACACCATTGCCAACGTAACAGGCGTTCCATCCACCACCTGGGTATCGCACGTTGAAGCCTCCAACTACGAAAAAGGAACGGCCTACGTAACCTTTGACGGCCACCGTTACGGCGACAGAAAAGCCTATGTTTACAAAACCACGGATTATGGCAAAACCTGGCAAAGCCTTGCCGACAGCCATCTTGAAAGCTACTGTCATGTAATTAAAGAAGACCTTAAGAACCCGGAATTACTCTTTTTAGGAACCGAAACCGGCCTTTATCTATCCATCGACGGTGGAAACGTTTGGTCGAGGTTTACCGGCAACCTGCCTAAAGTTTCGGTGAGAGATATGGTGTTTCAGAAGCGTGAAAACGATTTGGTGCTGGCAACACACGGGCGGGGCATTTATATCATTGATGATTTAACACCACTTCAAAACCTAACTCAAAATAAAGTTAACAGCACCATGGCATGGCTGGGTTCAAGACCTTACAAGCTGGGTAATATTGGAGGTTCACAGGAGTTTGACGGAAATGATGCCTTTAGAGCCTCAAACCCGCCAAACACCTTAATGATAAACTACTACCTAAAAAAGCGCCATATTTTCGGAAAGATGCATCTCGAAATTTTCGATCATGAGGGTAAATTAATAAAAACATTGCCCGGTGGAAAGCGTAAGGGTATTAACCGTGTTGGTTGGAACCTGAGCATGAAACCACCCAAGGTGCCTGCTTCGGTGCAAATTATGGGTGCTGTTTTTCAGGGTCCCGATTATCCTCCCGGAGAATATCTTGTTAAGGTAATTAAAAACAAAGATACCATTCAGGGTAGTGTTAATGTTGCATACAACGACAACCCTCATCATTCCATAGCCGACCGCAATTTGCGTCACGAAAAAGTGATGCAGGCCTACAACATGCTTCAGGATTTGGCTTATCTCGACCTGCAAATGCGTGAAATAGCCAAACAGTCATCTAATTTGGCTACAAAAACAAAGGGCAGCCTGCATAAAAAACTGTTGGTGCTGTCAGACCGGGTTGAAAAAATGCGCAAGGAAATTGTGGCCACCAAAGAGGGACGTATTACCGGCGAAGAACGCCTCCGCGAAAAAATAGGCAACCTCTATGGCGGCATAATAAGTTATCTTGGCAAGCCCACGCAGACACAAATTGACGGTTTAAACGAGCTTCAAAAGGAGATGGATAAGTATATTGATGTTATGCACGATATAACTGAAAACGACATACCTACTCTCAATAAAAAGCTTGTAAAAGCGGGACTTGTCACAATATCAATTACCGATAAGGATACTTTTTTGAAAAAAGAGTAGGAGGGTGCAGCGGTTGTTATAACTCAATTATTGTAAAATTCAGCTCATAAACTCAGGTTTATGAGCTGAAATTTTTTTTTGCTTTCGTATTTTAACAGTGTTTGTTTTTGTAAATCATATGCACTTTTGTAAAATGTTATATATTTACCGCAAAATTGTGTTATGTTGATAGGAACAGCGCTTGTACTTTTTTATTTTTTAACCCCCTTTTTTATTTTATACCTGTGCCATAAATTTCCGTTTGTCAATAAACTGGGAGCGGTACTCATTGCTTATCTGGCGGGCATCATACTGGGTGTTTTAAACATCGTACCTCCCGAATATAAACAACTGCAGGAAACCATAATGACCATCACGGTTCCGCTGGCACTTCCGTTGATGTTGTTTTCGTCGGATGTTAAATCGTGGTCAAAAATAGCCGGCAAAACTTTGCTGTCGATGATTATTTCCATTGTGGGGCTTCTGTTTTTTATTATCGTTGGTTATTTGATTTTTAAACACAAAAGTTCACCTGATTTGTGGCAGGTTGGCGGACTGTTGGTTGGGTTGTACACCGGCGGAACACCAAACCTGGCTTCGTTAAAAATTATGTTGGATGTAAACAACGATACCTATCTGCTTACCAACACTTACGACATGATGGTTTCTGCCGCTTACTTTCTTATTCTAATTTCGTTTGGAAAAAATATTTTTGGAAAAATATTACCCCATTTTCACAAACCACAACCCATGGTTGAAGCCGAATTAATAGCCAAATCGGCTGAAGACCCTTATTGGGGCTTGTTTAAGAAGAAAAACGGAAGGCCTTTGTTAAAAGGGTTTTTGTTGGCAGTGCTGATATTTGCTGTTGGGGGGTCTGCCACGCTTTTCGTTCCGGAAAACTCTCAGATGGTGGTAGTAATTCTTATCATTACAACCCTTGCCATCGTTGCATCGCTTATTCCGTCGGTAAACAAACTCCCAAAAACTTTTGAGTTGGGTATGTATTTAATACTTGTGTTTA
>WGDP01000351.1 GCA_015493215.1 Bacteroidales bacterium
CGTTTTATACAACGTACAAACCGACGAATAGTTATTAACAGATTCAGTTTATAAACGTACGGGAAGCGGAAAAGTTATATGGTATAAGAATTTTTTGGTGAAGGGGACTCTTATATTAATCAAAAAGCTGCTTGTTAATTGATCTGAACGCCCTGAAAGGGCGGCTTATTCTATCCCAATGGCAAAGCCTTGGGATAATCCGGCAAAGAAAGTGTTGGCGCCCTGAAAGGGCAACTTAATGTTTCTGTAGTATATTTTGTTTTGAAATGTTAAGCTGCCCTTTCAGGGCGCTTTTATCTATTCTTTATTTTAGCCTGTAGCGCTGCCACAGGTTAAAATAAACAAGACTTTCAGTCTTGCTTTTCATAATAAGCAAATTGTCTTTTCTGATTTATTCAGGTTCGAACTATGTTTCGTATGTAGGAAAACCGCCTTCCTGCCAAAGCCAACACGGTATTTTTATGACTTCTGTTTAGATACATTTTGTACAAATTTGAAGTGCAACTTCATAAATGTACAAGATTAAAAACGCTACGAGCCTGTAAGCGGGATTCTGTTTCGCGTAAACACGAATTCTGTCATTTATCTGCGGTTGCCATCACTGACAACCTTTAGCGACCTACCCGCCGGCCCGGACGAGCAGCCCTTCGGCAGGAAACCCTGCCACGCCGGCATATTTGGTCTTGCAACCCATAAGGTTTACCCAACCACGATGTCACCACCGTGGCTCGTAGGCTCTTACCCCACGTTTTCACCCTTACCCTGCAAAAGCAGGGCGGTTATTTTCTGTGGCACTTGCTGTTTCTGTTATTAAACAGAACCTTCCCGTTAGGAAGTATGGTGCTCTGTGTTGTCCCGACTTTCCTCTGCACTTTACAGCGCAGCGACAGAACGGCTCGTAACGGCTGCAAAGATACGGATATTTAATCTTCTTTATCCTTAAAATAATAGTACACTTTTCTTCCGCCGTAAGTTGCGCCTAATATCAATAAAATAATGGTGCCGGCTCCAATGGGCGCATTGCCGCCGGTTTGGTTGCCTGTTGCTCCGTGTCCGGCTCCACTGGGAGGCTGCGGAGGCTGACTGTAACCCATTGTAACAAATAGTAATAACAGCGCCGTAAAAGAAAATATCAATACTTTTTTCATCATTGTTTTATTTTAAGGTTTATAGATTCATCTTATCGTATAACAATCTTTTTTGTTGAAATAAACGTATTCCCTATTATCGAAACTACTGCAAAACCTCTGAAATTAGTGACCTTAACGGAGGCCGACTTTTGGTTGTGCATGACAGAGGCGGCTATTTTTTGACCGGTTACATTGTATATGTTAACGCTAGCGCTGATTGCCTCTTTCGAGCGAATTTCAACCCGGTTGTTTACACTAAACACCTTTATTTTGTTATTTACGATATTTTCCCGGATACCCACCGGTGCAAAGAGCAGCATAAACCGTTGCGGGTTATCCCCTTCGCTTGATGTGAATTGGTACTCCGGATGTTCATTCAAAAGTGTGGAAATCCCTGTTTTCAGGTCTTTTAAATAGACCTTTTCAGCAGGCATCAGGTTGTCGGTTCCTTCCGCTTTGATTGTAAAATGAGTGGATGCATTTTTGATAAATGACAACGGAATTTCAGTGGTGTTGGGCGGTAGTGCATCGGTTGATAATTTATTATTACCGCCAACGGCATAAAACTGTGGTGCATAGCCTTGCAAAAAGTGTGAATCGTATTGAGTATCAAAACCTGTTGTGGCATCATCAGTAAATCGGATGATGCATTCCTGAGCGGTATTCCCTTCCGGGTCAATGGCTGTCAGTTTAATGATGTTAACGGGCGCATCTTTATGCCAGGCTGTAGTGCTGTGGGTTCTGTCGGAGGCTTTAATTGTCAGCGAACCCGTGGATGCGTTAACATGCACCATAAAGCCCTGCATGGCCGGTATGATGCCCGTTCCTGCCAGCAAATCGCTATAACTTGCCGTAGAGGGGTTCCATATCTTTGCCGTACCATCAATGTTTGTTAATCCCCATGATGTTTTATTCCAATACAAGGCACTCTGGTACGGGTTGCCAAGTAAATGCCACCCCGAAGCGGTAGAATATGTTAACCCTTCAAGATAAATATTTTCGGTAGTAAATGTGCCCGTAAAAGATTTAACCTGTTCGTTTCCATAAGCAATCAGATAACCATATCCCGGTTCGAATATAGGATTGGCATCATTTGAAAAGTTGGTGCCGGCGGTGCCTTGATTGTAATTGCCACTTGAATTTTTTATGTTTATCCACATATTATCGGGTTCGCTCCAACGGTATAAATCAACATTGTTACTGATAGGCGTGGCAGTTATATCAACAAACCCTGGAGATATATTTTGGGAATGAATGGGTGAGGCAATATTATGCCAACCATGAGTGGCATCATCGCCCCAGGCAGCAATATGCCGCTGTACAACAGATGTGCCGCTTATCATTAAATTTTCCGCCCCGATAAACGACCCGTCGCCGGAGGCAGTTGATTGAATGGTAATATCGTTAACGTAACCCGTAGTTGTTAAAGTAGGGTAATTGGTTTTTCCGGGGGGTATGGTTACGTTGGTGGATGAACCTGGAGGCATGCTTGTTGACCAGTTGGTGGTTTTTTTCCAGTCGTTGTCGGAAGTTCCGTTCCAGGTGGCGACAGTTTTTTGCTCAACAACCTGTATGTCATCAACAAATAAATAAAACTTTTCCTGATCACTATATCCATGGAAACCAACATAATAAGTTCCTGTTGATGAAGGAGTAAAAGTGCCTGATCCTGCCATCCATGAGGTGTTTGTAATGTTGTTGTTGTCAAAAATAGTTGTGCCTGACATGGCTGCTGAAGAAGCGGAGGTTCCATATTTAACGGCCAGTTTTTCAGGACGGGCTGCCTGTTCGGCTTTATAAACAAAATCAACCTCATAGGTAACGCCACCGGTTAAATTCAATCCTTTGGTAAAAAACCAGTCGTTCATGGCATGGTTATTATCGTACCTCATTATAGCACTATTGGGAGAACTGTTATGAGTAGCTGTATAGGTTTCCCACTGCTTTGAATCATTATTGGCATCTTCTACCTTCATACAGTGTGGAAAAGCAGGGGCAGTTACATCATCAAAGGCCTGAAAATAGGGGGTGTTTGTTGATGCGCACGTAGTTGTAAAAGAGTTTTTACCACTCCAATCGCTATAGCCATCGCCACCGCAATTGGAACGGACATACCAATCATACGAGGTGTTTTCGGTAAGCCCCGTATAAGTATAAGGATTACTTGTTACACCTGTTTGCGTGGGGTTGCCGGAGGGTGTGAATCCTGCCACGCCGAGTTCAATATCCCATTGGGTGGCATTATTACTTGTCCAACCCAAATCGGCTGCCGAGGTCGTAATGTTGCTTTCGGTTTGTCCGCCGGGAGTGGGACAGGGTGGCTCAAAAATATGAATATCATCAATATACCATCCGTTGTGATTTATACTTTGATCGGAAGTCAGTTTGAATCTTATCCTGACATTCGCGACATTATAAGCACTCAAATCGAATGTCTCTTTTTTCCATTTAGTGTTGTCGGGAGTGATATTGCCCCAATCACTATAGGAACCTTCATCAAAAAATGTATGGCCGCTGGTATAATCTGTTGAACTTCCCTGGTATGCAGTAGCAGGTAAATCTGCATAATTTGTTCCTCCGTCAGTAGAGATTTGGATATAACATTTATCATAATTATCCTCTGTTATTGCAATATGCCAAAATTCCAAAAAAGCATTGGTAGTTGACGACAAATCAATCGTACTGGTTTCGTGCAGAATGTTTGTGTTATATATGGAATAACCGTCGTGAACACTGTGTGAACCGCCATGATACAAAGATGTGTCATCTGCAAAGTCGATATTGTTTCCCGATGCGTTATCAAAATAAGTAAAGCCGCTTTCAAAGTCTTCGGTAAGCGGAAAAGGGTGGGGAGCAGTTTGAGTAGTAAAACTCCATTCGTCTCCTGTTACGGTAGCACTGCCATTATAGTTTGTTGTAACTGTCCAGTAATAGGTTGTGGAATAGCTCCAGTTGCTGCTAACAGTATAAGAGCTATTGGAAGCGCCTGAAATTGCCACGTTGTTTACTACGTCAGTGCCGCCCGAAGTAGTGCCAACCGAAATATGATAGCCGTCTGCACCGGTTATATCGTCCCAGTCAAGCGTTGTTGACGAAGCGGAAACATCGGTTGCGCCATTGGCGGGATTGGGGTTGGTTGCTTTTCCATCGGCAGTTGTAAAATTGTTTGCTCCTACCCAGAAACTATGATGGCCATTGCTGCAATTGGCACGTACATACCAGTCGTATCCTGTATTAGCCGTAAGCCCGGTGTAAGTATAGTTGTTGCTAACTCCTGACTGGGTGGGGGTTCCGGTAGGAGCGAAATTTGTAGTACCAAGTTCAATATCAAAATTTGAAGCTCCTCCGCTTACATTATCTGTCCATATTAACATGGCGCTGTTTAAACGGCGGTTGCCGATAAATTGATTGGAAGGATCCGGACACGGAATGGTTCCGCTTACCTCAATATCATCAATCACAACGCCATAGCCAGCCTCTTCGTATCCGTGAAATGCTATTTGATAGGTGGCCGACAGGTTTGGTAAAGAAAAGGTTTCCTTGGTCCATGCCGAAATACTATTTTTCCATCCTCCGAGATAGTGCCATGTGTCGGAAGATGAGGTTCGATAATAAACTGCCATGGTATCCTGACCGTCAAAATAATTTTGTGCATGCCAAAATTCCAGTGTAGCGGTCAGTGCTTCACTCAGGTCAATCTCAGGGGTAATCAACTTCGTGGCGTCATCATTGAAACTGTCTTCATAAAAACATGCATTCCAGTTTCCGGTATGTGCTGATAAATTGCCCCAATCCCCATCCTGATATTCCCAGTCATGTGAACCATGAACATGGGTATTTGACCAGCCTGTAGGTAAACTTCCACCTTCAAATCCTTCGGAAAGAAAAACGTGCCCGTACATCAGAGCGTTTATTCCGAGAAAAACAAATAATGTAAATAACTTCTTCATATTTAATAATTTAGTGTTTATTATGTCTCTATTAGAGGACTATTATTTTTCTATTTTCTAATTACTAACTTCTAATTACTATTTTCTAACTACTAACTACTAACTACTAACTTCTACTTATGTATCTCAACAAAACCGGTAACCGCTTCAACAAACCCACTGGCTTGATTGAGCATGGGTGAATGGCCGCTTTTTTCAAAAATGATCATTTTTTTATCTGTCGAACTTACCCTGTTAAAAGCATCATAGCCAAGTGTTGACGGTACCACAAAATCGTACTTTCCCCATAAAAACAGGCATGGGATTTTTATTTTATGCAATTCGGGCGTAAATGAGTTGTTTACAACTTCATCAAAAAACGGGTCGTTTCCCATAAAGGTGTAATTTCCCGAAAATATTCTTGTGATGATGTTTTGATGATAAAAGACCCCCAAGTCTCTTAGCGTCATAGCATCTTCTTTTTGCAGCACATCGTCTTCAAACAGGTATTTTTCAACAAGATGCGATTTGTTGTTTATCTCTATAATCATTTCATCGGTCAGGTTGGTGGTATCAACCCCGCTTGCCCACAAAACCAAATCCTGCCATTCTTCTTTGTGGTGGTTTAGATTAATTTGCTCGTTCCCGACATCGGTAAACTTTTTCAATACATCTCTGTTTATTTTCGGGAAATCGTGCGAGCCATCCACCTCAATCCAGCCCTTAATTTCGTTTTGATAATCGTTTTTTAACAAAAAAGCAGTGCCGAGTGTGCCGCCCCAGCTGTGGCCCAGCAGAAATAGTTTGATATCGTTTCCGTATTTATAATTTAAGGTCTGAACAACCGCATGTACATCTTCCGCCATCAGGTCTATGGTAATATCTTCAGCATCATATTTGCCCTCCGACATTCCCTGGCCGCGTTGGTCCCAGTAAACCATGGCATATTTTTTTTCCAGCCCGGCTGCTGCTTTTCCGGCTCGGTTTTCATAGCCACTGTCGCCCGGTCCGCCATGGATAAAAAGTATGAATACTTTTTCAGCGGCGTTACCATGCACATAAACCGGCATATCGGCTCCGGCACGGCGCACACGAAAATCATCCGATAGCTGCATAGAATCTTCCTTTTTGCAGGAAGAGAGTATTATCAGCGCGATAAATAAATAAGCTGTTTTTATTTTCATATTGTTTGTATTAACAATCACTTAAAATGTTAGTGGCCGATATAATGCAGATAATCATTATTTTAAGTGTTGAATTTATTCATTATGAATTTTTTGTTTTTTAAAATCGAAACCAAAAGCTATTTCAAGATTTAATAGAGGGACTATGCCCGAATTGTAATCGAATAAAAACATCAGGTTGGTTATAAAGCTTAGCGAATGGAAGATACCGTGGTTTTTAAATTTGCCGGTTCCAATGCTGATAACGGGGGCAAAATAGAACCTTCCTCCCAAGGGCACCCGGTCTATATTACCATTGTCTTCTACTTCAAATGTCTCAGGATAATAAGACCTGTATATTCCCGGTCCCAAACCAATGATGCTGTATGAATTGTTTTTGAGTTTGATGGTTCTCAACCTGATTTCATAATAGTTAAAGGCGCCAATATGGCTCTCGGGCTGCCAAAAAAATCCAATGTCGGCATTCGCTATGAGTTGTTTCTTTTTTGACCGATCAACTTTTTCACCGTTCTTTTTTGTCCCGGATTTTATTTTTATTCTTTCCCTAAAAACAAAACTTATTCCGGCGTTTATTCCGGGATTGACGAGGTTATTGCCATGGTAGGATAAGTTGTAGGTTCTGCTATTTAAAAATGTAGTCTTTGTGTTTTTGGTTGATGTTTCCGGCTCAGAAAGATAAAAGGTGGTATCCGGTTTAATAAAAGATGTGTTTTGGTGGGCTTTCAGGTAATGCTGAGCTTTGAGGGCAAAAGTGCTTAAAACGGAAAAGAATAAAAATAGTACACGGAATTTCATAAAACCTGAGTTTTAAAAATATCCGGTAAAAATAAGTGAACCAAAAAGTTAAAACAATGAACCTCGGTTAAGAAATACGCCTTCTTATACGGCTTAAGGCTTGGGGAGTAACGCCGATATAGGATGCAATATATTTAAGTGGAATTTCTTTAATAAGTTTGGGGTGTTCATCAAATAAACTCAAATATCGCTGTTCGGCTGTTTTGGTTAATAACGACAATTCTCTGTTGAATTTGTTCAAATATAAACCCTCTGCGGCAAAACGGCCAAACATATTTCCTTTCGGTGTTTCTGCATAGGCTTTTTGTAAATTTTCGAAAGAGATGCTATAGAGTTCTACATCCGTAAGGGTTTGAATATTGTATTCCGATGGTTTTCTTGTTAGAAAAGATTTATAAGAACTGTAAAAGGTTCCTTCAAACGAAAAATCAAAGGTAATGTCGTTTTCAATTCTTTCGAAATAATGCCTGACAATACCACTCTCAACAAAGTTGAGGTAATTTTCAACTTCTCCTTGTTTTAAAATAATCGATTTTTTCGGGAATTTTCTTTGCTCTAATTTTGAATAAAATATATTCCAATATTCATCTTTAAGGGGCGTTATTTTGTTAAAAAAGTCTTTTATCTTACTCATATTATTGAATTAGTCGGGTTTTACAAAGTTATTGCAAATTAGCAGCCCGTATTTTAATACGTTCAAAGATAAGAAAAATTGAAATGCGGACACGGAAGTTCAGTTTTTAAAGCATCCGGTAAAAATAAGTGAGCCAAAAAGTTAAAGTGTTGAAAGTAAGTTAATAATTTTCAGATTAACAGTATGCTGGCGAAAAAAACGGATACTACCTATTAACCTTCCTGTAATTGATAAAGAATCTATCCGCTTTCTTTTTTACCTTGTATTGAGTAATAGACTTGCAGTTGCTAACGGTCTCAACCTGTACCAATTCACCTTTGTGATTGTAAAAATTGTAAACGTATAATGAGTCTTTTTTCCCAACAACGTAAAAATCGCCGTCTACAAGATAACTTCTGAATATTGGAATAGTATCGTTATGATATTGAACATTATCAATGACACGATCAGTTTTATGTGTAAAAAGTCCCTTTATCTCCAAAGCATTTGTAGTAGGATTGTTTATCAAATAATATTCTTCATCTTTTATGAAATAGATAAAACCCTTACTAATAGGTTCTTTCCAAATAAGTTTATGATTCATATCATACAACAACTGTTGGTCATCCAATGAAACAATGTAATAGTTTTCACGCGGCGAAAATTTGATACCTGCAAGAAAACCGTCAGGAAAATTAATTTTTTTGATGTTTCCATGCTCGTCAAGAAAATCATAATTGTTTGGACCTTTATACATGTAATTATTACGAATAAAAGAGTGTTTGTGAAGAGGCCCGATATGGATATTACGTTCACCATCATATGCTTTAATAGTATCGCCGCTGCTTTTAAGAACATAGAGACTTTCACGATCTTCCCCTGTTACACTAACAACCAATATCTCACCTCCGGATGATATGTAGTAAACAAATGCACTTAAATATAAACCTGTATATGTTTTCTTAAATAGCATTTCGTTATTCCCGTTAAAATAGTTAAGTACAGATTGATATTCACCATAGGAACTTCCTTCAAACCATTTAACAGTATCAAATACAATAGCATAAAAATCTCTTTTGGAGTTTGAAAAAACTTTGAAACTTGTTTCATAATTCATAGTTCTATCATCACCCGTCTTTTTGACAAATTGTTTTCCCTTAATATTCATCCCCTTCTCCAAATCCACATCCTTCAAATTTATTGTAGTATCTCCCACTTTTACGTACCTATCGGTATTTTGTGCTGATATAGACAACTGAAGTGCAAAGATCAAAGCCATTGCTGTAAATAGAGTTTTTGTTTTCATCGCTTTATTTTAAAAC
>WGDP01000352.1 GCA_015493215.1 Bacteroidales bacterium
CCGATTCAATCAACGCCAAACCAATATTTTCATCGGAAGTAGCAATCCCGTCATCTACACCTATCTTTTCATAAATACGTTTTGCCTCCCTGAACAGCATAATGGCCGAATCGTATTTTTTATCAAACTCAAGATAGATGGTACCCAACGATAAAATATCGTCGGCATAGCTAAGCTCTTTGTGTTTATCCAATTCCAATGCCCTCAAAACATGTTCCTTACCCTTCTCTTCATCTTTCATATCAAGATAGAGGTTGCCAATATTGCTGTGTGTCATTATAAGTCCTGCCGTATCGTTTGTGGCGAGGTAAAGCTCCAAGCTTTTTGAAAAATAGTCGATGGCTTTTAAAGGTTTGCCAATTTGGCTGTACAAATTACCCAAATTTTGGTATGCTCCGGCAAGGTTAAAAGTATCCTTTAACTGCTTTCGTATTGCTACAGCTTTTAAGCCATATTCTACCGCTTTATCGAAATTGCTTTTCCTGCGTTCAATTACACATAACAAATTATTGGCAAACCCCTTGCCCCAAAGCGAATTTACTTTTTCAGCAACCTCCAGCCCCTTAACGGCATAATATCCTGCCGAATCATATCTCCCGCCCGAAAACAGCGTTACCGCCATAAATAAATAGGTTTTAGAAGCTTCTTCGGTCAGTACATTATTATGTTCCACTATTTCAACGGCCTTTTTACTATAATTATATGCACTGTCCAACGATACCTGCCAAAACTCCTTTGAAAGTTTATTGAGTTTTAATAATTGCCGGTCAACAGGATTACTAATGTTAGCCTGAGCAATAACATTATCAATGGCTATGCTCAACAAAAAAACAGCTACCCATTGTAAAATAAAGCCGGTATTCCTTTTTGCAAAAGATTTCATAAAAGTTGATTTCCAACAAAAATAGTGAATACCCGGTTATAAAAACCGTAAATCTATCATAATTTTCATAACCAACTTATAATCTGCATTATAAAAATGTAATGCATCCTTTTTTAATACTATTTTAAGCAACCATGCATCCTATTTTAATACCTTTAATACTTGTCATGCTGCAAATTCATCTGCTTATTTGCCAAAAAATTAAGCGCTATGGAATGTTTAATATTCACGCACAATGAAGGAGTATCTTTTCACTTTAGTGAAATTATCTCCAACGGGGCTATTGAGTTGATGTACGAAAACTCAGGATTAAAACTAAAATGCCCCATCGACAATACAAATTTTTTACGGCTCTCCTCCACCCTGTTTACCGACAGAGGAAATGTGGAGGTACGGGTTATGAACGACGACACCCTCATCAAAAAGAAAAAGATTACCAGTTTTACTTAATAACAGCATCATGAAAAAACATGTATCACTTTTAAAAACAATTGCATTTTTGCTATTCGTTACTTTAGCCCTTTCATCAAAAGGACAAGTCAGTGTTAACACAACAGGTACAGCAGCGCATCCTTCAGCCATGCTGGATGTATCGTCAACAAACAAAGGCCTTTTGATACCAAGGATGACCCTTGCAGAACGAAATGCAATTTCAAACCCAACCGCAAGTTTGTTAGTATATGTTACCAGCGACAGTACTTTTTATTATTACTCCAACAATGGTTGGCATAAGTTGGGAAACGGAGTTAACGGTTGGACGGAAAACGGTAACTATATTTACACCCTTAATGATAGCGTTGGCATAGGTACCGACACACCGGAGGCTCCGCTTGAAATATACGGGCGCATCTCACAAAAAAGTACCGGCATGTCGGTTTTTCTTGGCGAATCGGCCGGTGAAAATGATGACGGAACAAATAACGCCAATGTTTTTGTTGGCTATCAGGCCGGTGTGCAAAATATAAACGGCAGCAACAATGTGGCAGTTGGATCAAAAGCGTTTCTTGACAATAAAAAAAGCAATAACAACATAGCCGTTGGAATTTACGCACTTAGCAGCGACACATCCGGCAGCAGCAATGTAGCCATCGGTGCGAATGCTCAAAAGCACTTGTTAAACGGATACTCAAACGTTGCCATCGGGGTATCTGCACTGGAGTATAACAAGTCAATTAACAACACAGTAGCCATTGGTGATTCCGCACTCTTTTATAACGGAGTTTACAATGCCACCCCCTATCCTATAAACAATGTGGCCATTGGATCAAAAACTCTGTTTAACAACCATTCGGGAAAAAATAACACGGCAATAGGATACAACACCCTGTACTCCAATTATTCAGGCTGGGGAAACAGTGCCGTTGGAAGAAACGCTTTGTACTCCAACACAAACGGATATTATTGCACAGCGGTCGGGAACCTGGCTTTAAGCAGCAACACAAGCGGAATTCATAATACAGCCATAGGAGTTAAATCGTTAGACAGCAATGTTACGGGAAATTATAATACCGCATTGGGATCCTATGCCCTGCTGTCAAATGTTGAGGGCAATTACAACATTGCAATCGGATACCGAAGTACTTTTTCAAATAAAACAGGTGAAAAAAATATTGCAGCCGGCGCCTATGCGCTTTATTCGTTGAAATCGGGAAGCAACAACATTGTTTTTGGCGATGGTGCCGAACGCAACGACACTACCGGCTCGAATAACATTGCCATAGGAAGAAGCGCACTTTATGGCAACGCTCATCTTAACGATTTGATTGCCATTGGCGATTCTGCACTATCGGTAGTAGGAGGTTCGTCCAACTATTTGGGAAAAAGGAATATAGCCATTGGAAAAGCTGCTCTTATGTACAACTATATTGGCGAAAACAATTTGGCTGTAGGTTATCAGGCACTAAAAACAAATACAGGAGGGTCGAATACCGCACTCGGAGCAAATGCATTGAGCCTCAACACCCAATCTCAAAATTTAGTTGCAGTTGGCGATTCGGCGCTTTTTAACAACAGTAAAACCGGCCAGTATTGGTGGGCAAATAACAATACCGGAATAGGTTCCAAATCGATGTTGCATAATATTAACGGTGGCGAAAATACTGCGGTGGGATACAGTTCATTATTAAACAATACCGACGGAAAAAACAACACGGTTACTGGAACAGAATCGCTGAAACTAAATATTGAAGGAGATAATAACATTGCCATTGGTTACCGGGCAGGATATTCCTCAACAGGAGATGGAAATATTTTTCTTGGCTATCAGGCCGGATACAACGAAACGGGCAGTAACAAACTGTACATTGCCAATTCAAACACATCGACACCGCTTATCGGGGGTGATTTCAGCACAAACGAGGTGGATATTAACGGGCAGCTTAAAATAACCGGTGGCAATCCGGGAAACGGTAAAATTCTGGCTTCCGATGCAAACGGTATTGCCTCATGGGTGGATGGTACCACTGTAAACGGTGGCGGATGGACTTTGGGGTCTTCAATAATTTACAACCTATCATCTAATGTGGGAATAGGTACGCCCAATCCCACGGAAAAACTTGAAGTGAACGGACAAATTAAAATAACCGGTGGAAATCCCGGAAACGGTAAGTTTCTGGCTTCCGATGCCGACGGTAAAGCATCATGGGAAATACCAAACCACGTGGTAATGTACGATGCCGACAGCAACACGCTGATTCAAACAGAAAAAACCACAAACGACGACCAAATACACTTTACCTTGGGAGGCACAAATTATTTTACCATGGAACAAGGACGAATCTCCGTTTTCAATACCGGCGGGTCAATTTTTCTGGGTGATAACGCGGGTGCTAACGATGACCTGTCAGACCGAAGAAATATCTTTATCGGACACTATGCAGGATATCTTGATGTTACCGGAGATCACAACATCGGTATAGGATATAAATCGTTAAAGTACAACGATTCGGGAAGCAATAATACCGCCGTTGGTTCTTATAGCCTATACAGCAATACAGGCCAAGGCAACACTGCATTGGGATCGTACGCACTTAAGCAAAACGAGAACGGCATGCAGAATGCAGCAGTAGGTTACCAGGCATTAAGCAGAAATAACATAGGATTTTCCAATAGTGCATTTGGCGCAGGTTCAATGCTTTACAACACTTCAGGAAGTTCCAATTCTTCCTGTGGAGCTTTTGCATTGGTGAAAAATACTACCGGCAGTAAAAATACAGCAAGCGGTGCAGAGGCGCTTACAAATAATACAACCGGTAATTATAATATTGGTATGGGTTATAGAGCGGGTAAAAACCTAACCAAAGGCTCCTACAACATTATGATTGGGTATAATATTGACGCACCGGTTGACTCGGCAGATTATCAACTAAATATAGGAAACCTCATTTTTTCAAACGGAATAGATGGCCAAGACAGCATTGTGTCATCGGGAAACATTGGTATAGGAGTTACCAATCCCACAGCGAGGTTAGAAGTCAACGGACAGGTAAAAATAACCGGTGGTAATCCCGGCAACGGCAAAATTCTTTCATCCGATGCCGATGGTGAAGCTTCGTGGGTAGATGGCGCTACAGTAAACGGAGGCGGCTGGAATGTTAATGCTTCTTATATTTATAACACCTCGCTCAACGTGGGCATTGGCGACGACCATCCACATGCCCGGCTGGTTGTAGCGGGAAAAATCTATCAGCAAGCAGTGGGAAAATCAGTTTTTCTGGGATATGAAGCCGGGTTATCGGACGACCTGAGCGACAATAAAAATGTTTTTGTGGGATACGAAGCCGGAAAGAAAAATACCACAGGCCATCACAACTCGGCAATGGGTTATAACGCCTTAATAAACGACACCACAGGGTATGGCAATACAGCTGTTGGTTACGAAGCGCTGCAAAGTAATGTTACAGGCTACTACAACACCGCAGTTGGCAAATATGCCCTGTCAAACAACACCTCACATTTCAATTGTACCGGCATAGGTTACAACGCACAGGTTACTTCCGATAACTCAATAAGATTAGGCGATAACAATATATCATGGATTGGAGGCCATTCCTCATGGCACAATACATCTGACGGCAGATTTAAAAAAGAGGTATCGGGTAACGTGCCCGGATTGGATTTTATATTAAAGCTGCACCCTGTTACTTACAAATGGGATATCAAGTCGCTTAACCGCTACACCGGAGTTGAGCAAACAGACGAAACCGCCCTTCACGAAAGTGACAACCGGCTACACACCGGATTTATTGCCCAGGAGGTGGAAAGTGCAGCCAAAGCAACAAATTTCGACTTTGATGCCGTACACACGCCGCAAAACAGCCACGACACCTACTCACTCGCCTATGCCGAGTTTGTTGTGCCGTTGGTAAAGGGCATGCAGGAACAACAAAAAATGATTGAACAACTTCAAAAACAAAACCGGGAATTAATGAAAAGATTGGAAAAGTTAGAACAAAAAAACGAGAACCAAAGGTAGGAAATTTGGTTTTTCCGCTAAGGGGCCGGGTTAAAGGTCATGGCTGTCGCAACTAATAAACTGAATACGATAAGATTGCCGGACTAAACGAAACCTAAGTGTGAGCGCCCGCCTGAATAACACTGGCGGGCCACCCGGTACAGGAAGGTAACCGATGTCAGCCTGAGCACCTGACAAAGACAAACAAGTAACTCGAAATCCGGTTACCCGAAAAGCTCACCCGTCAATTCCAATTGACCTTTAAAACAGCCCCGACAGCGGAATTTAAATTTTTGTACCAACCATTTAAACACAGAACATTATGAAAACATTTATTTTATTGCTTACAATCCTTGTTACCTCTGTCGGCATTTCCACTGCGCAGGTAGCCATAAACAGCGATGGAAGCAACGCCAATACTTCAGCCATGCTGGATGTATCGTCAACAAATAAAGGGTTTTTGGTGCCCAGAATGACACGGCAGCAACGCGAATCAATTTCAAATCCCGCCAAAGGTTTATTGGTTTTTGAAACCGATAACGCAACAATAGGATTTTACTATTACGATGGCATTGCCTGGGATAAATTGGAGATGGTCGGCTTTAACTGGAGCCTTCATGGGAACGGCGGAACCAATTCCTACGATAATTTTATAGGCACTACCGATGCCGTTGATTTAAACTTCAGGGTTAACAATAATAATTTTTTGCGCATTACACAAAAGGGCCAGCTGGAAACAAGGGGAACAGGTTTTTCGGTTTTTCTTGGCAATAATGCAGGCGAACATGACGACTTATCCAATAACTACAATGTTTTTGTGGGTGAAAGTGCCGGTTTTTCAAACACCACAGGAAGCAGAAACACCTCTGTTGGATATATTTCATTACGGCATAACACTACCGGCCTGTTTAATAGTGCATTTGGTTCGCAAACGCTATCAGATAACCTTGACGGATTGTACAATACGGCAATAGGAAGTTTTGCACTTATGAACCACAAAACCGGAAACTATAATGTGGCACTGGGAAGCCACGCACTGAACAATGATACATCAGGGATTAATAACATAGCTATTGGCTTTCAAAGTTTATTTAACAACACTTCAGGCAGCAGCAATACTGCCGTTGGTTATGATGCTCTTTTAAACAGTACTATTGGAGAAAACAACATAGCTTTGGGTTCCTACGCATTAAAATACAACACATTGGGAAATAACAATATTGCTTTAGGAAAAAATGCAGGTGACAACATTACCAAAGGTTCCAACAACATTGTAATCGGATACAATATTGATGCGCCGGTTGATACGAATAATAATCAACTGAACATTGGAAACCTTATCTTTTCCAACGGGATTAATGGCCAAAATTCAACCCTCTCAACAGGAAATGTTGGCATAGGAGTAACAAACCCGACTGCAAAGCTGGATGTGAACGGCCAGATTAAAATTTCAGGAGGTTCGCCCGGAGCAGGAAAGGTATTAACATGCGACAACAACGGCCTCGCAACATGGGAAACAATGACAATAATACATAACGAGCTTTACGATGCCGACAGCAACACACTAATTCAGGTTGAGAAAAGCAGCAATGAAGACATAATACGCTTTAAAACAGGAGGAACCGAACACCTTACTCTTGACAACGGCAGGATAAACACACTCAACACCGGCCGGTCGGTTTTTTTGGGAGAAGGTGCCGGAAATAGTGATGACCTTTCCGATAATGATAATGTTTTTACGGGGTATCATGCCGGATATTCCAACACAACCGGATATGAAAATGTTGCCTCAGGATATAAGGCACTTTATTCCAATACAACATCAAGCTCGAATAGTGCATTTGGTTACGAAGCACTATATTCCAACCATCTCAATGGTAAAAATACGGCAGTTGGATACAAATCTCTTTTTTATAATACAACTTCTAACAATACGGCAACCGGTTATAAATCACTTTATTCGAACTCAAACGGATACCACAATAGCGCATTCGGTTCCGAAGCATTATCGGATAACACAACAGGTTTCTCAAATACTGCTTTGGGATATAAAGCCTCAACCTTAAATACCACTGGTTTTGGAAACAGTTCATTCGGCGCTCTTGCTCTTGAGAGCAACAGGACAGGAAACAGTAACGTTGCTATTGGTATGAACGCCCTGTATGTTAACAAAGCGAGTTGGAATACAGCAGTAGGATATGCTTCTGCATTTTATAACATTACAGGAAGTTGGAACACCTCTGTCGGGTATTATTCTCTTCATAGTAATTATTCGGGCAAACACAATACCGCCATTGGAAACTGTTCATTGTTACGAAACCAATATGGCAGCTCCCTTGTGGCTGTTGGCGATTCGGCACTCTATTACAACGGAGACGGGGGTGACAGCACTACAGGGCTTTACAACACCGCAGTTGGCGCGCAATCCCTTATTACGAACACAACAGGAAATTATAATACTGCGCTTGGATTTCATTCCGATGTGCTGTCATCCGGCCTGAATTATGCAACAGCCTTGGGTTCAAAAGCACAGGTGGCGGTAAGCAATGCGTTGGTACTCGGCGGAACGGGCAACGCTTATGTTAAGGTGGGCATTGGCACTTCCTCACCGGCTAATCTTCTTGATGTTGTTTCGCCCGCTTCTTCAGATGCTGCTATTCGGGTACTTTCAGATGATGCGCACAAATCAAGCCTCAAACTGTTTGAAAGCGGAAATTACGGATACGAATTTCAATATAACGGGAATAATGACAAATTGAATCTATGGTCGCGCACCTTTGTCGGCAACGAAGGAATACGGATGACATGGCTTAAAAACGGAAATGTCGGTATCGGAACCGAAACGCCTTCATACAGGCTTCAAGTCGGTATTGCCGGCGATGGTACGCAAGCCCGCGCCAATGCATGGAACACCTTTTCCGACAAGCGGTGGAAAACCAATATCGTATTAATAGACAACCCCTTAAAAAAGCTTCAAAGCATTAACGGGTATTTTTACAACTGGAAAAACGGCAAGGACCAATCAACACAGGTGGGGGTTATTGCCCAGGAAGTGGAAAAGGTACTTCCCGAAATTGTTTCAACCGATGATGAAGGATATAAGTCGGTGGACTACTCAAAACTGACCCCCTTGCTTATTGAAGCCGTAAAACAGCAACAGCAAACCATCTCAGAACAAAACAAACAAATATTACAACTCCGGAAAAAGATTTCGGAAATAGATGCCTTAAAGCGTGATTTGGAGACATTAAAAAAGAGACAAACCAACAGGTAGGAACTTTGGTTTACCCCGGCATTAGTATCAGGCGGATGTCGGGGTTATTAATTAACTTATACCCATTGCAAAACGAGCAAATTGAACGCCCGTTTGAATGATACGGAAAGACAGGAACGCCCGCACAGCAGGGATTATGGTTGGAGGTTCTATGTCAGAAGTAAAAAGGCAGAAAGTAAAAGTACAAAGGTTACAACAAATTCACAAGTTAAAATTGTTCTAAATCCCAAGGTTAAAATTCCCCAACGGATTTCACGAATTACACTAATTGTTTTTTTCCGCAAGCGGAAAAGCATTCGTTTAATTCGTTTAATTCGTTGGCAATTATTTTGTTGGGAAAGTATGAAAAAAGCCAAAGGGAGGAGGGGTTTAAGTTTAAAGGATAAAGTTCAAAGTTAAGGTTAGGGGTGTCACACTGAGCGTAGTCGAAGTGTGGCGGGGTTGGGGGTCGATTGCTCAATTGCTCAATTGTTGCATTGATGGATACTCCAGGCACTTTTGAATGATTGGATGGTTGGATGATTGGTTAGGCAGCCTATGTCATCCGGATTACAAATCCGGACGAGCTTATGATTTAAAGTTCAAAGTTCAAGGTTAGGGTGTCACACTGAGCGTAGTCGAAGTGTGGCAGGGTTTTAATTTTGGGTTCTATGTCATCCGGATTGCAAATCCGGACGAGCTTATGAGGTTTGACTGCGCGGAGGTTCAAAGTTAGGGTGTCACACTGAGCGTAGTCGAAGTGTGGCAGAGAGGGGGTTAATTGTTGCATTGTTCATTGTCCATTGAATATTGCTTATTGCTTATTAAAAGTTGTCCAGGGGTTTAAAGTTCAAAGTTCAGGGGTGTCACACTGAGCGTAGTCGAAGTGTGGCGGGGTTTTAATTTTAGGTTCTATGTCATCCGGATTACAAATCCGGACGAGCTTATAAGGTTTAAAGTTCAAAGTTAAGGTTAGGGTGTCACACTGAGCGTAGTCGAAGTGTGGCGGGGAGGGGTTTAATTGTTACATTGTTCATTGTTGCATTGATGGATACTCCAGGCACTTTTGAATGATTGGATGATTGGATGATTGGTTAGGCAGCCTATGTCATCCGGATTACAAATCCGGACG
>WGDP01000353.1 GCA_015493215.1 Bacteroidales bacterium
TATTACTCCTGTTGCGCTGTACCTGTGAGCCGAAAAGGCTTCAAACATGGGGCGCATCAACTCGTAATTCATCAGCTGTGCTTTTTTTGTATAGGCTTCCACTGTGTTAGCCTCACCATAGCGTGCTTCCAACGCGGTAGTATATCGGTTTAAGTGGTTAAATTCGTGGCGGCCGCAATGGTAATCCCAAACCGAATCCATCGGCCAAATATGTTTTCCGGAAATCATTTTACGAATGCTTTCCAATGGAGGCACCTGTGCGCCCGGCCCGGTTTCGGTATTAAAGCCAAAGGCACCTCCGTACAGGGTGTCGGCAAACCAATATACCGGCGGCTCGTAAGCATACGGGCCTCGCATTTTTACGCCTGTTTTACCGTAAGGGGTTTCCCACTCTTTGGCTGACTGCAAAAAGATTCGTGTGGAGTCGAAATTGGTAAATGTTTGTTGATAACGTTCCTCAAGAGCGGGCTTTGGTACGCAGTCGCTGCCACCAAGCCAGGCAAATACCGACGGGTGATTTCTAAGCCAAATTATCTGATCCTGCCAGGCCACACTCATATTCTCCACATCCTCAGGTTTTTGAATGCCGCCATACTCCTCGCTGCATGGAGCGCCGAGATAATCTTCCCACTCCCAATGGCAACTCCACCCGGCCATCACTAATATACCGAGGCTGTCGCATAAATTGTACAGCGATTGGTCGTTGCCCCAAAATCCTTCGAGGCGAATGGTGTTTAGGTTCATGTCTTTTACATATTCCAGCTGGTCAAGAATCGATTCGCGGGTATCGTCAAGCAGCAAACGGTCAACCCAGCCGCCGCCACGGATGAGTATCTTTTTTCCATTGATTTTAAACCCGCGGTGTCCCTCTTTGGTGAAATAGTCGGAAACCGTCCTGATACCAAAATTTATTCTCTTTTTGTCTAAAACCCGGCCACTGTCGTGAAACTCAAACACGGCATGGTGTAAAACCGGTTTTCCCAGCGAAGCAGGCCACCACAACTCCGGATTTTGAATGACCAGCTCATCATAGTCATCGGGTGAAAAAACCACCTTTTTTGTCTGTCCCGATAAAAGCTCAACAGGTTTGATAAACTTTTGACCGTTTATTTTTAAAACCGCTTCGCCAAGCATGTCAACCTTTTCATAATTGGTAACTTCAACCGAAGCCGTTAATTTAGCCGTTTTTAAATCGCTGCTTAAATTGGTAACAACAAAGGGCCTGCTTACGCCAACACCATCGTTTACATCTATCCAAACGGGGCGAATAATCCCCATTTCACCGTCGGGAGGTGCCGGATTCCAATCAACAAAGCCTATGGAGAAATCACCTTTGCGGGGCGGAATCACTTCGATAGCCAGTACGTTATTGCCCTCAACCAAATGGTCGGTAACATTAAAGGTAAACTGCTTAAAGGTGTTGTTTACCTGCGATGTGTCGGCAATTAGTTGGCCGTTGAGCCAAATATTTGCTTTGTAGTTAATGCCGTCGAAGCGTAACAAATATTTACGAAGGGGTTCCTTTATTTCAAATGTTGTGCGATACCACCAGGAGACCTTAAAAGGCTTGTCAGATATTTTTTTCAGGTTTTCATCCACAAAAATATTGGTGTACTCTCCGCTTTTTACAAGTGCATTTAACACCGTTGACGGGCAGTCGGACGAAATCCATTTGTCAACGTTTACGGTTTCAGTACTAATTTGTCTTCCACCGAACTGCATAGAATCGGAACTTTGTATTTTCCAACCATGTTTGAGTGCTATTCTGTAGCCCACTTCACCATTATGTTGCTTACATCCTGCTATTAGCCCAAGCAAAAGTAGTAATGCTACCCCCCCCAAAAGTGTTTTAACCGATTTCATACCTTATATATATTATAGAGGCAAATTATTTGAAGTGGTAAAAGTACACATCTTAATTATACTGTGCAATAATTTGCACTACTTTTTTTAATATATTTTTTATGGTTCTGTTTTTCTGAAAAAAATACAATTTATAAATGATACAAATAATCAGGAGTATTTGGCTGTGGAAAAATACAAGATACTCATAAAATATTGCTATACAGATTTATATCGTTGTACTTGAGATTAGATCATGTTGTTTGAGGAGGGTATTCCTAAAACAGGAAGGGTTGTTTAAAGAAAAATTTATTGAAAAAATATTTGCACAGAAAAATAA
>WGDP01000354.1 GCA_015493215.1 Bacteroidales bacterium
GATAACCATAATGGGAGTATCCCACTTATCAACGAATTTATGGGGCGAATTAGCATAACTGCGCTGTGCAATTTTATTATTTTTTTCCCAGAACGGACCACCCAAATCCCAGTTGGCAAACCAAAGCTCATCAGTTTCAACATATTGCTGCTCCAAATTAAATATTCCGTCGTGGGCAATAAAAGCTTTAAAACGTCCATTATGATGGCCTGCAATCCAATAAATAGAAAACCCGCCATAGGAGGCACCCACGGCGCCAAGCCTGTTTTCATCAATAAAAGGTTCTTTTTTAAGCGAGTCGATGGCCGAGAAATAGTCTTTCATGTTTTGTCCGCCGTAGTCACCACTAATTTGTTCGTTCCATTTGGTACCAAACCCCGGGAGGCCTCTGCGGTTGGGAGCAACAATAATATAGCCGTTGGCAGCCATCATTTGAAAGTTCCAGCGATAGCTCCAAAACTGACTAACCATGCTTTGGGGGCCACCCTGACAATAGAGCAAAGCAGGATACTTTTTGTTCGGATCAAAGTGAGGCGGATAGATTACCCAGGTAAGCATCTTTTTGTTGTCGGTGGTGGTTACCCAACGTGCTTCCACTTTGCCCATGGTAAGCTTGTCGAGTAAATCTTTATTAACGTGGCTTACCGGAGCTGCTTTTCCGGTTTTTATGGAAACGCTGTAAATTTCGGCAGGCATCGACATGGAAGTGCGGGTGGCAATGAGATTTTTCCCATTGGGAATAACTGTACCGTAGTTGTGGACACCTTTAGTAATTTCTTCAATTTTTGACTTTTTTAAATTGAGGCGGTAAATTTCAATGCTTCCGTGCCACTCGCTGGTAAAAAAGATGTATTTGCCATCATCGGACCATGTTAACCCATGGGCGTTTTGGTCGAAATCAGCCGAATAATCGGTTTTTTCAGCGGTCACCAAATCCATTACAAACAACCGGTTTTTATCCGACTCGTAACCGTCGTGCTCCATGCTTTCCCAGGCCATCAAAGTGCCATCGGGCGAAAATACCGGATTGGTATCGTAGCCCATCATGCCCTTGGTAAGATTGGCTGTTTGTTTATCCTTAACAGAATAGATATAGATGTCGGAATTGGTTGACTCGGAGTATTTAAGACCGGTTAGTTTCCGGCAGGTATAGGCTATCATCTTACTGTCAGGTGTCCAGTTTATTTGCTCCATACCGCCAAAGGGTTTCATGGGCGACTCGTAAGGTTCACCCTCCATAATATCAACGGCATTGCTTACATTTTGGCCATTGTAATCAGCCACAAAAACATGGCTGTAGGTATCCACCCATGTATCCCAGTGGCGATACATCAAATCGGTTAACACACGTCCGGTGGTTTTATCAAGGTCGGGATATTTGTCGTGCACATTTTTATCCACTTTAACCTCTTTGGTAAACAATATTTTGGTTTGGTCGGGCGAATATTTAAAGCCGGTGATGCCGCCGTCAATTTTTGAAATTTGCCTTTTATCACTTCCATCGGGATTCATTTCCCAAAGCTGCATGCTACCTGATTCCGGCGAAAGAAACCCGATTTTTTTTCCATCGGGGCGCCATTGTGCGTTGTACTCGCCAAAGGAGGTTTCGGTTAGCCGCTGCATTTTATCTGTTTTCAGGTTGATGCTGTACAAATCGCGGTTTCCCTTATTTTGTTCGATGCTGTAGTAACTTGTTCCAAACAGAACAGTGGATTTATCAGGCGAAAGCTGAATGTCGCCCACCCTGCCAAAGGACCACAACACTTCCGGAGTCATTACATCGGAGGGGAGTTTTACATCGGGTTTGCCGATTACGGTGTTTTCTTCTTGCGAATAGGACTGAAATCCTGTTAATATAGTGGCTATCAACAGCCAAACGGAAATCTTAAATTTTTTCATGGTGATTCATTTTTATTATGGCAAATGTAAGAAAAGGGGATTTGTTATCTGCGGTTTTTCTTTATTATTTTTAAAACAACAGGCACCCCCGAAAGGAAAAGCCGGTTGCCTTTAATTTGCACCGAAGGGTCGCTTGTTACGGGTTCGGCATCATTAATATCAGCAGTGGCGGGAATAATAACCCACCGGTGTTTAAAGTGGTTGTGATAAGTGGGAATCCAGGCAACAATTTTTTTATTGTTGGAATCATCAGTAAATTGGTAGGCATACAAATATTGGTTTTCCGAAAGAACTTTTTCGAACCGGAAATCCTTTAACTCAACAAAAAGTTTTTTAAAAGCGTAAAAGGATTTTTTTTCTTTAAAACCTGTTTTTGAAGAGCCTGTCAACCCAGAGCGGTTGTGAAGAAATGAGTTGTAAGCCACATTGGCAAAATAATACCAATAAAGCTGCTTTACACCCAACCGTTGTAAAATAAGTGCCGACCGAATTGCATAGATGGCCTGAACTTTTTCGGACAGACAAACCGAATGGGTGCAGGTTTCGCCGCCTCCATCGCTGTCGTAGCCAAATTCGGTAACATAAATATCTTTTCCGGGCATGTTTGCATTTCGATAACGTTGCAAGTTGTTAACCGACCAAATTTCTGCTCTAGGATCTTCGGGGTTTATGGCTGTAAAAATACCATCCTTATCAAAAATATAGTTGTAAATATGGGTGTTTAGCCCGTCAATTTTATGCAGGTTGCTTTTGGCAAGATATTGCTTTATGTAATTGTTGGCATCGGGATGAGGATCGTAAGCCTGTAAGGCACAGGGCAATATAGTTACCTTGGATATTTGATGCGCGCCATCGGCAAACCCCGAAAGAATTTGCTGATAAGTGGCTGTATTGTAACCCCAAGGCTCGTTACCCACCTCTATTTGACTAATCAGTTTTTTATTTTTTACAAAGTGGGTAGTAAAACTTTTCCCTAAATTTAAGCCTTCACGATAGGGGATTTTCCACAGGGTGTCGGGAAACAGGTTGTTGTTAAACAAAATAGCGGCATCAATAGCAAACCCTGCTTTTTGCCAGTCGCTGTATTCTCTGTCCCAATTAAACCGCGGCAGTGTGGCAGTGCCGTTTGCACCATTCATATTATTGTATGCAGGTGTTTGATCCGGAGTTTTAATGTCCCAGTCCAACCGGTGGTAATTGCGTACCAAAGTGCATAATTTATTAAACGCCCGGGGGCCTTTATCCTGTGGAATGCGGTCGGAATAAACATTGTAGCCCCAGCCCCAAAAAGCATTGATACCAAACGATTTACCATAGGTTTGCTTTGAAGCACGGGCTTTGTAGGGCGCACCATATAAACCGTAGTAGTCGTAAACATCCAGCTCCCACAGTTTTACCTTGTAATAATCGCGGATGGGGAGATGAAAAACAACTTTTACATACCTCATCTCTTTCTGTGCATCCAATAAATAAGGTATCAATGGGATGGCTGTGGGGTTGATGGTAAAAAGTTTTTTAAGCGAAGCCAAATTGTTTCCACCAAGAACTTCAATACCTGATACTTTATCGTCGTTGAGCGCCCTTATAAGCAATTGGCCAACGGGTTTGGGCTGGTTGAAGTCCAACAAAACAAACTCGGTTGGTGCCGTGTCAAGACCGGCAATTTCAAAAAGATTATAGGGTTTATCGCATTGTAATTTAATGTAACGAACCAACTTGTTTACAGGAATTTTTTGAAGCCGGTAACTGTTTTCCGGTTTTAAGACAATGGTTTTTTCAGAATCATCACCAAAGCCAATTATCATGTTGACAGCCTGACCGGCGTTGTACTTTACCGATAAGAAATGAAAATAATGTGGCTTTTTAAACCGAATAACCAGCGGTTGCGGTTTAATGGTGATTTTTGTATTGATGTCGCCATCCACAGCATAATTAATATTTTGAGTGGTTGTATATAAGGTTTGCGTTTTAAAGGGGTTTAAATCGTTGCGTTTTATGTAGTTTTCCGGTAATGGATTCTCCGATTCCCAGAAACTGTTTTTATTTCTATCGGTAATAAAGGCTTTATTGGTACCCGAACTGGTTGTGACGGTTGCATTTTCTGAAAAAGGGATAATCAAACCCGCATCGGGGTTGTATTGTCCCAACAACAGCGATTGGACAAAAAGGAAAAGAGAGGCTATTAAAAGAGTCTTCATCTTTTTTCAGACCAAAGTAGTTAAAAAAATAAGTAAAGTTCTATTTAATTTGATAAAACTTGTAGCACGGAAAAAAGTATATAGCCCCAGTCAAGCCCCTACCACAAATCAAATTTTAATACGGCATTTGCAACAATGCCGTCAAGTGGTGCGTAAAGCTCCTTGAAAACGGGGTTGTTTAGGTTGCCTGTAACAATGTTTTCAAACTTTGTCTGCCGAACATTTAAAATATTTTCCACATTTAAAACAAGGGTAATGTGCCCGAAACGTTTTTGTACCGAAGCCCCCAACATCCAGTAATCAGGTGTTTTTGAGCCATCATCCGTAAACTGATGTCCAAAATAAAAGGCTTCCAAACCCGCCTTAATGCCCTCCTCTTCATCTTCGTAAGCGAGGGTGGTTGTCAGGCGGTTTTTGGGAGTCAGTTCAAGAGGTTTGTTGTCATCGTATCGCTTTAGCGCATTTAAAAACGTGTAATCAACATACAAAACCAGCTCATCCAACGACAGCCGCATGTTGGTGTTTAAACCTCTGCTTGAGATGTTTCCCCGCGCGTTTTCGTACGAAACAATTTGTTGTTGTAACAGGTCAGGATTGGCAATAACAGGGTTTCTGATTTCGGTTATAAAAAATGACTGGCTAAACGACAAAAAGAGGTCATCAAAAAGAGGTGTTTTAAAATTAAAATCAAGGTTTACCCCGGCCGATTGCTCAGGCGAAAGATTTGTTAAAGGCAATACATGTTGATATCGTGTCCGCTCGGCATCATCGGTAAAGGGAGTTGGCAATTTATAGCCCAACCCTCCACTCAAACGGACAAATATCCTATTGGTAAAATGATACATAAGTGCCAGCCGCGGCAGAAAAAAGCCACCGTATTCAAAGTTGTAATCGTAACGCAGGCCGGGTTCAAAAAACAGTTTGCCGGCAACTTTCCATTCATCCTGCGTAAAGAGGCCTATGGTTTGATGATTGTAACTCAGCAGGCTTGTATCCAACTCGTTAAAAACATCGCCATAGTAATTTAACCCCGACACCCAACTGTGTTTTTTGGATTTTATCAGATAGGAAAGCTCACTAAAATAGTTATTTTGAACACCGTTAAAGGTGTTTACATTGGTTTTAAATTTTCTTTCAAAACTTCCAATACTTGTTTTAAATGTCAGAAGGTTGCCGGAAGGCATGCTTAGCTCATACAAAACCCTTCCGTTTATCCGGCGTGTTTTGTTTTGTTCGTAAAACGAGCGCAGGCTGTCCGGCTTATCATTCAGCACCATCATATCGCCGCCCAACCGGTTTTCAAATGTTGTTGAGAGGCCCACTTCCAAATGGTTATTTTTATTGATGTCGTAATAGATTATGGGATTTATTACTGCGCGATGATATTGCGGCACATCGCTAAACCCGTTTTTACTCACATCTTTTGCCCTATGCGAATTTAACGATGCCACAATGGTAACCCCAAACTTTCCGTTTCTATCAGAAAAATAACTGCTGATATCGTTTCCCTGTAGGGTTGTTTGATTTATCATCACTGTAAACTGCGGCTTAATGGCGGGTTTCCTGGTAATCAGATTTACAATGCCCGCAACGGCATCACCCCCATATAATGTTGAAGCCGAACCTTTTACTATCTCAACCTGCTGTAGGTTTAACGGGGGAATTTGCAACAGGCTTAACCCCGACGAAAATCCACTGTACATGGGGAAACCATCTTGAAGCAACTGGGTATATTTACCCGGCAGCCCCTGAATACGAAAACTTACATTGCCCGAAACCGCCGAGGTACGTTGGACAAATATACCGGAAGTTTCGCCCAATAATTTGGAAATACTACCCGGGTTAATCCCCGACTCTTCAACCACCTCTTCATGTCCCAGCACTTCAATACGGGTGGGAATTTCTTTAATGTGGTTACCGGTGCGCATTGAATAAACCACCACCTCGGAAAGGGTCTCCGATTTTTCAAGATAAACAACAACAGGATCAGTATTTTTTAACGGAAAAACAAAACTTTTATCCTTTTTACGATAGCCAACATAGGAAAACACCAGTGTTTGTTTACCGTTTGGAATGTTATTAATTATTACCAGTCCGGTTGTGTCGGCAGCTGCGCCAATATCGCTATCTTCCAACTTAACATTTCCGTACATTAACGGCTCTTTGGTATCTTCATCTTTTAAAACTGCACGAAATCTGTTTTGTCCGAAAGCAATAACTGCCTGCATCAAAAACAACATCAATATCCACCTTTTGTTTATGCTCATGCTTAACCTTTAAATTGATTAAGGTGCAAATTTAACAGTGGAATCTAAAGATATTCTAAAGATTTAAACAGGAAATCAGCCTGAGAAATGCTTTTTGCCGGAGGTTTTAGTTTGGGAAATGCAACGTATTCCAATAAGTCCGCTTTTCATCCTTGTTTATTAAACCGGCATTTTTTTGCTCACAACCCCTCAATGATATTATTTAATAACCTCAAAACAATGCACATTGGTATAACCATAGTTTATCTGTAACGAATGAGCCGTACATATCTGCTTTACTATGGCAAGCCCCAAGCCATAGGACTGCGAGTTTTCTTTGGTGAAGCGGTTAAAAATGGTTTGGTTGGTAAGCCTGGTCTTTTTGCCTGTATTGCATATTTTTAATCCTGAAGCGTTGATGTCAATCAGGATTTTTCCGTTTGAAACATTGTGCTTAATAGCATTTGACAAAAGATTGTTAATCAGAATTTCGGCAAGCTGAAAATTAATATCTACCTGAAAATCATCATTTCTTACAACATCTGTCGAAATATTATTTTTTTCAAGAAGCGGTTTAAACTCATCAAGTTTTGCCAACAAAAGCTCCGTAAGGTTTAAATTGTGTTTGGCCTCAAACTGCTTGTTTTCAATTTTTGAAAGCAACAACAAACTTTTATTCAATGCCGATAACCGCTTAACGCTGTTAATGGTAACAACCACCCTTTCAAAGATGTCTTTCGACAAATCTTGCTGCAACATCTCTTCCAGGTTTAACAAAATAATGGAAAGCGGTGTTTGAATCTCATGCGAAGCATTTTCGGTGAACTCCTTTAATGACTGATAGTCAGATTGCAGCTTTTCAGTTAACTGATTGATGGTTTTGTTAAGCCTGTCAAACTCTTCAATATTGCTTTCTTTGAGTTTTAAAGGTTGCTTATTACCAAACGAAAATTGCTCAATCTGCTTTAAATTGGTTTCAAAATCACGCCAAACGGTTTTGTTTAACCGGGAGGTTACTATAAATGAAATGATAAAAATCAATATCAGCAACAACAGCAGCGGCAAGGCAATAGCCAACAGCAAGTCGTCATTTTCCAGCAGCGAATGCCTGATTTTTATTAAATAATATTGTCCGTTTATCAGCACCGTATTAGTATATTCCAAATAAGGCTCCTTCTCACCCTCCGCCTCATCGTTTAAATACAACTCCTTGTACGACTTAGCTTCCACCCTGTTTTTATCAACCCTTTTTGTTTCGATAATGGGATAAATATTGGGCAAAATTCCCCATGTTTTTATCTCTTGAATAATGGCGTATTCCTTCTCAAAAATATCTTCGCGCATTTCGTTTCTCAAAATTTTTTGCAACACCAAATAACCTGCTGCCGTGGCAAATATCAAGAGTACCGTAAGCGTTACCAGATACTGAAAGTTTATTTTGTTGAGGAATTTCATTGGTCGGTAAATTTATAACCCATTCCGTAGATGGTTTGAATGTAGTTGTTACCCTTTTTCGATTTTATTTTCCGGCGCAGATTGTTCAGATGGGTGTATATAAAATCGAAATTATCGGCCAAATCAATGTTATCGTCCCAAAGATGTTCGGCAATGGCTTCTTTGGTGAGCACCCTGTTTTTATTAATGATAAAATAGAGCA
>WGDP01000355.1 GCA_015493215.1 Bacteroidales bacterium
AACCCGATGAAAACAGAACCTTGTTTTTAAAAGGAACCGTAGAAGACCCTTCCGCTACGGTAGATTTAAAATGTTCCGATGGAAACGGTGCTTCGCATATCGACAACTGGATAGGTTATTTTTTATACCGGGAACAAAATGTTTTTGATGCCTTGGGAACTGCACTCGATGATATATTTTCCATACAACATCAAGATTACACCTGTTACAGGTATCACTATCCGGTACCGGAATTTTGCGGGTCAAAATCAGCCTCCGATTATTCACCGGGAACATGGATATGTGATGGCAAGCCTGTGATAAAATATGGCGACATGATCATTGTAAATACCTTGAGGGACATTGATAACTTTCAGTGGCATCAAACAGGAGATGCTGAAGAATATGCCGAACGCCCACAACCCGAATATTATATTTACGAAGAAAAACCCGACTATTCTACCTTTGTAATCGAACTCGACACAACGCAATCCAATCCTGTTGAGATAGGTGCTTTTGTAAACGACACCTGTATTGGCTCCACGGCAGTGCTTGCTACCGACAGTGCAGTGGTTTTACGCGGTTATTTAAACGGGCAAAACGGCGACAGTGTTACCTTTGAAGAACATTATGCAGCGCGTTCAACAGAAAACAAAAAAATAAAAGAGTATTACGTACTCAATCCGTCTGATTTTAGTGCCGAAAAACGAAACATTAAAATTGGAGAGAGAAAAAGTTATTACCTTGTTTCATTTAATCAGAATAAGAACCCGAATCCTCATAGAGAAAACAAATTGTTTTTAGTTGGTTTATATCCCAATCCGGCATCAAAAAACCTTACCCTTCAATATAATCTTGTTGAAAATGAAAAAGTTTTGGTTAAGGTATTGGATATAACCGGCAGAGAAGTATTTAAAAGCAGTTGGCAGCAAACCAAAGGCGAACATCAAAGCAGCATTGATACGCGCAAGCTTAAAAACGGTATGTACCTGCTGCAATTATCAGCCGGCAACCAAACGGTTGTAAAAAGGTTTTTAATTAATAGATAATGTTGTCACACTGAGCGTAGTCGAAGTGTGTCATTCTTCGACTACGCTCAGAATGACACTGTAAACCGGTTATTATAAAACACACCAAAATGAAAATAATACCAACCATATTAATCATTTTGTTTCCCATATTGTTAACAGCACAAACCTACACCGTAAAACAGGATGGAACCGGTGACTACACCACCATACAGGGTGCCATCGACAGCCTTCCGGGCAACGACACCATACTGGTATGGCCGGGAACCTATTACGAAAATTTAGAAATGAAATATAAACAGTTTGTATTGGGTAGTTTAACAATGACAACAGGTGATGAATCATATACCGCACAAACCGTTATTGATGGCAGTTTTCAAGGCCGCTGTTTATATGTTGACTCTTGTAACTTTGCCGAGATAAACGGTTTTACCCTGCAACACGGTAAAAATTATGGTGCCGCCGGTATTTGGATTTTCAGAAGTAATTGCAATATTAAGAACAACATCATCAAAGAAAATTATTCTGATACTGATGTTGGTGGAATAGGAATTACGCTTTCAAACGTATATTTGTCAAATACATCCATTCACCATAATAAAGCAAGAAAATCTGGAGGTGGGCTATTTATATCACGCTTTAGCAATGTGGTTTTCGATTCGGTAAACCGTTGCAATATCTATTTCAATTATGCGGCCTACGGCACGGATATTTACAAAATAAGCGACATTCCGGCAAGCATATATCTTGATACGTTAATCGTTGACCATTTGGAAAGGTATTATGTTTTGTCGCAGCACTATCCTTCCGGTAGTCCGCTTGACGACATTACACTTTATGTAAATTACGGTTATTTGCAAACCGTTAGTTCCGATTTGTATGTAAGCCCCAATGGAAGTAACGACAACCCGGGGACATCACCCGGCGAACCTTTGAAAAACATCTGGTATGCTCTGTTAAAAGCCGACCCCGATACCATAACCCGTCAAAACATTTTTCTATTGCCGGGGGTTTTTTCCGACTCTTCCAACAACGACTGGTTTCCTCTTGGTTTCAGAAGTAATGTAAATATCATCGGAAGCGGTACTGATACCACAATACTTGATGCCGAAAACGTTGTTTATCATTTTTACGGTGCCCACGCCGTAGCAAATAATTATTCACTTAAAAATTTATCACTTATTAACGGCAGTACCATTAGTACAAACTGGGAAATGGAAACAGGTTCCATTTTCATCAACGTTAATTCCAATGTGCTATTTGAAAACCTTTTGTTTAAACACAATCATCAGTCTTATTCAACAAGCGGTATCAGAACTCAGGCAGGCGATAGTATTATTTTGAACAATTGTGTTTTTGAAGATTCTGAAACAGGGCCTTTTGTTATTGCGGGATATTGGGATCCTGATGACCCCTATTTAACTACCCATACCTATTTAAAAATGACAAGCTGCAAAATGATAAACCACAGGCCTTATCCCCAAAGCGAATACACTTGGTCAGCGAGTTGGGCTTATTTGTTAACAGGAACAACAACGGAAGAAGACACCTTAACACTTGATATTATAGGATGCCTGTTTGCAGGCAACAAGGACAGCACAAGACACGACCTTAATGTTAGAGGTGTATTGTCGTTTAACGATGTTACAGCTAATTTTGTAAACTGCACCTTTGCCGATAATATTGCCGTTAATTCACAAACGGGGGCATCGTTTAATGTGGGAAACGATTCAAAAATTAATGTTTACAATAGCATATTTTACAAAAACGAACCGTTGGAAATAGGCCTGTATAAAAATTATTATCCGCCTTACACCACACCCGATTTAAGCATTTACAACTCGTTGGTTTGGGGAGGTGAAGATTCGTTTTTCAATCCTGCCGGTATTGCTTATTACTACGACACCACCAACCTCGACACCGACCCATTGTTTTACGGCGGAGCCGAGTTTCCTTATAACCTGTCGGACGAGTCGCCCTGCATTGATGCCGGTACGCTGGATTTGCCGCAGTTTATCCTTGACAACATGCCCGACACCGATCTTGCCGGCAACCCCCGCATCTTCAACGGTAAAATTGATATGGGCGCTTACGAGTGGAACCCTACCGTTTCCACTAAAGAAATTCCAAATTTCAAAAAACAAATTCCAGGGCTTACGGCAGCACCCAATCCTTTTACCACTCAAACCACCATCTCTGCCAAATGGGACAACCCTGCACGCATCAACATCGAAATATACAACAACGCCGGCCTGCTTATAAAAACCCTGCAAAGCGGCTCACAACCCGCAGGTAGTTGTAAAATTTTCTGGGATGGAACAGATGATACAGGCAATTACCTGCCCGCAGGGGTTTATGTTGTAGTGCTTAGAGTTGAAGGAAAAGAGGTCGGGAGTGTAAAGGTGGTGAAGGAGTAAAACCTTTTCGGTCGAAGTAAGCCTTGCGCAGTAGCGACCGGAAAGATTGTTGAGGGCTTGCAAAACCATTTCGTTCAAAGAGGGTACATGCAATAGCAACCGAAAAGGTTGAAGGAAAGATAAAAGCAAAAAAGACTATCAATGAAAAACAAGAAAGACCGGTTGCCAACAATGGCTTATACTGCATACTGCAATTAATTGTAAATTCGCCAAAAAATAAACACCCTGCACTTGTTCGTTTGAAAACTTTTTATACTTTTGCACTCCCAAAATTGGGTATTAAAAATCAAGTATTTAACTTATTAAAAAGTAATTTTATGAATCAGTACGAAACCGTTTTCATTTTAACTCCCGTTTTGTCTGAAGAACAGATGAAGGAAGCGGTAAAAAAGTATGAAGATTTCATCACCAAAAATGGTGGCGAAATTGTTCATCGCGAAAACTGGGGATTGCGCAAATTAGCCTATCCAATCCAGAAAAAATCAACCGGATTTTATCACCTTGTAGAGTACAAAGCCGAGGGTACCATTGTGGCTCCTTTGGAAGTACAATTCAAACGTGATGAGCGTGTCATCCGTTTTTTGACTGTTAAACTCGATAAGCATGCCGTAGCATACAACGAGAAAAAACGCAGAAAAGCAAAAGAGAGCAAAGAAGAAAAAGCAAAAGCTTAATTTATTAACTCAGAAAATTTAAAAACATGGCACAACAAAATTCAGATATAAAATATCTAACGCCCATTGCAGTAGATACAAAAAAGAAAAAATACTGCCGTTTTAAAAAGAACGGTATTAAGTACATCGATTATAAAGATGAACAATTTTTGATGAAATTTATTAACGAACAGGGTAAATTGTTACCTCGTCGTATTACCGGTACTTCAACCAAGTACCAAAAAAAGGTTTCCCAGGCTGTTAAAAGAGCCCGTCATATTGCTTTATTACCATACGTTGCGGATTTACTTAAATAAAGGAGGGATTGAAAAATGGAAATAATTCTTAAACAAGAGATAACAGGTCTGGGATATAAAAACGATTTGGTAAACGTTAAAGACGGTTACGCCAGAAATTACCTTATCCCGCAGGGAAAAGCCGTAGTTGCTACCCCCTCGAACAAAAAAATGCTTGCCGAAACCAAAAAACAGCAGGCTTATAAAGAGGAAAAAATTAGAAAAGAAGCTGAATCGATGGCTCAGATTCTTGAAGGTTTGGAACTGAAAGTGGGTGTTAAAGCCGGTACTTCAGGTAAAATCTTCGGATCGGTTAACACCATTATGATTGCCAACGCCATTCAGGAAGCTAAAAAAGTTGAAATCGATCGGAAGAAAATTTTGATTGATGCCGAACACATTAAAGAAACCGGTAAATATACCGCTAAGGTTAAACTTCACAAAGATATTGTTGTGGATATTAATCTTGATGTTGTGGCCGAATAATTAACAACTTTAGTTTTTTAGTTATATTTGAAGTCCTTCTGCTTGCCGCGGGAGGACTTTTTTTTGTTGAAACTGTTTAAAGTCAACCTAATGATAATGGATGTAAAATATTGTAAATCAGAAAATGAATTCCACATTCCCCTCCTCGGAGGGGCGCAGGGGTGGGTTAATGAAAAAAGATATTCACTTTTCTGATTTACAATATTTTACTAATAGTTTAAATAAAAGACTTTAAACAACTTTGTTAAAAAAATTTACGCATGCCAACCAAAGCCCAAATAAAATTAGTAAGGTCGTTGCACCTTAAAAAGTTCAGAAACGAATACAACCTTTTTGTGGCCGAAGGCCACACTAATGTGCTGGATCTGTTGAACAGCCCTTTCCGGTTACAATGGCTTTTTGCCCGTGAAGGCTGGGTTGAAGAAAACCAGGGCCGGCTGGCAGATGTTGATGTTCAGCAGGTTTCGGGTAAAGAGATGGAACGCATGTCATCGTTAAAAAGCTCGTCGGAAGTAATGGCGGTGTTTAAGTTACCCGACATGCCCCCATTTAATCCCCATGCTATTGACGACTACATTTTAGCTTTGGACAGCATTAAAGACCCCGGAAACCTGGGTACCATCATTCGTACCGCCGATTGGTTTGGCATAAAAACCATACTCTGTACGCGCGAAACGGTGGACGTTTATAACCCAAAGGTGGTACAGGCATCCATGGGGTCGCTGGCGAGGGTGCAGGTACATTATCTTGATTTGTTGGAGACCCTGTCGGAAATCCCCACCGGCATTGATGTTTACGGAGCCTACCTGCATGGCGAGCCGGTCAGCCAAATTGAAAAATCGGAGAAGGGGGTTATTTTAATAGGCAGCGAAGCGCACGGCATTGATAAAAAGTACCTGCCGCTGATTACCCATAAAGTTACCATCCCTTCGTTTGCCAAAGGAAGTAAAGGCGCCGAATCGTTGAATGCCGCCATTGCCACCTCCATACTGTGTTATGAGTTTAGGCGATAGGTAAACTTAGCTTTTAATGATGCATTGAAATGAAAAAAGTTGTATAACTAATACTTAATAAATCCGTTATATTCGTTTACATAATAAAATCCTAAGGGCTTGGTTTATATAAAATTTACGGTTAACCGTAAAATTTATATATGAATATTTACGGTTAACCGGAAAAATTCGTACTTTTGACTAAAATTTTATTTTATGATTATTCCAAGAACACTCCAAGAGCGAATAAAGTACGATTTGATTCATTCCGGTAAAGTAATCCTTTTGTATGGTCCCCGTCAAGCAGGAAAAACAACACTGTCGAAAGACATTATCAATCAAACCGGATTGAAAAGTCTTTTTGTTAACGCTGACCAGTTAAAATACATTGATGTTTTATCAAGCAGAGATTTGAAACAATTACAATCGCTGGTGAGTGGCTACCAATTACTTTTTATTGACGAGGGGCAACGAATTCCTGAAATCGGTATTAACCTAAAGATTTTGCATGATGAAATGCCGGAATTAAAGGTTTTTGTTACGGGTTCTTCTTCTTTTCTACTTTCTGACAAGGTTACGGAAGCACTTACAGGTAGAAAAAAAACCTATACACTTTTACCTGTTTCCATGCAGGAACTGTCAGTAAATCAAAACAAATTTGAGTTAAACGACCAATTGAACGAACGGCTGATTTATGGAATGTACCCCGAAGTCATTACAACAAAAAACTATAAGGAAAAAGAAGACTATTTGCGTGAAGTAACAACATCATATCTTTACAAGGATATATTGGAGCTTGAGCATATCCGTTACCCTGTTAAAATACGAAATCTATTGAAACTGCTTGCCCTACAACTTGGTGCTCAGGTAAGTATTAATGAGCTTTGTAAATCGCTTGGATTGAACAGGGAAACAGTAGAACGATATTTATTTCTTTTGGAGCAATCGTTTATTATTTATCGTTTGGCCGCTTTCAGCCGAAACCAAAGAGCTGAAATCAGAAAATCACAAAAGTTTTATTTTTATGATAATGGAATACGAAATATGATGATCGACAATATGAATGATATAGGAATAAGAAATGATACAGGCGCACTTTGGGAAAATTTTATTATTTCGGAAAGAAGAAAAAAACTGTTGTATGGTAACGCTCATGTGAATAGCTATTTTTGGCGCAATTATGCCGGTGCTGAAATTGATTTGGTAGAGGAGGCCGGAAGTAAACTTACAGCCTTTGAAATAAAGTACAAAAAAGCCCGACTCAAAGCCCCCAAAGCATGGATAGATAGTTATGGGGATAACTATCAATGTATTACGAAAGAAAATTATTTAGATTGGATTTTGTGATTAGGGTAGTTGGAACCCGGATTTTGGAAAAGCTCCTTAACGATGCTGTAGAACTTTTCCAAAACTCTAAATCTAAAAAACAAAAACATATAAATATATATTTATGTTTGTTTTTCTGTTATTTTTGCACTTTCAAAAAAATAGTAAAAAATGGTTTTTCTAAAAATATTATTTTTCAGCATTATTCTTTTGGGCATTGGATTTGCCGGCATAGGCGTTAAAATGCTTTTTAAAAAAGATTATACCTTTAAAAAACAGTGTTCAACCGTTGACCCTAACACAGGCAAGCGTTTGGGATGTGCCTGCGGAACAGGTTCGTGCCATAACAGCGGTGCTACAAAGAAAAAAACTACGGTTGCGCCAAAACTTGTTTCAGTTCAGACATATTCCGGGGCTTCGAAATAATTTTTTTATCCTTATCCAAAACAAAAAAGGTGGGAGTACCGGTGATTCCGTATTCCAATGGGATCTGTCCGTCCCAGCCTGCCCCTTCGGCAATATTAATCCAGTTGTAACCATTGTCGTTTACAGCTCTCTTTAGCGCTTTTATGTCGTCGTCAACCGAAACGGCAACCACTTCAAATTTTCCGGGGTTTTCGTCGTAAAGTTTTTTCAGCTCAGGCAGTGTGGCACTACAATGCGGACACCAGCTTGCCCAAAAAACCAGTACTGTCTTTTTGGCGTTCAGGTTATACAAATTGAACGGTTTACCGTTGATGTCGTCCGTAGCAATTTTGGGTGCCAAAGCGCCAATGGCGAGTTTTTTTGCCAAATCGAGTTTGTTTTGAACCTCTTTTCGTGTTGAATCTTCACAAATATTTTCGGCAGCATTGGCGTTGTCAAGATAAATAAGCAGCTTGTCGAAACCTACAGTTTCAAATCCGCCCACAAGATAATCAAGCACATAGCCGTAAATTTCTCCATTCAGGGTAGCCTTTTCCAAAATGGTATCAATGGCCGGTTTCATGGCTTCTTCGGCCTGTTCTTTGGTCATGTTTTTGTTTTGATACAACTGCAAATACCCCACCAATCGTGAGGATAAAATGGAAGAGTTTATCAGCGCCGTATCGTAAAAATCAATGTGATCTAAAAAATGCGCTTTTAAATAATCTGTCTCCTCTTCTTCCGAAAGCCCTGCCGGGGGAATTACCGGCCAGTCGGAACGAATATATCGGGTGGCCAGCTTTTCAGGATTGTTTATGGTGGCAACCTTTACAGTGTTGGCAATTTGGTTTACCAGCGAATCGTACTGTTTAACCATCACACGGTAAAACGGGTCGTCTTTGGGATAGTTTCTAATGGTGGGCCTAAGCAGGTTCAGCCTGTTTTGATTGTTAACTTTGGTGTAGATGTAGTCGTAATAAATTTTGTTCTCCTTCGATTTTAAAAACCGGATGTTATCATTGGTTGTTGAGCCGGTTGTTTCAAAGGCGATGTTTTCGTTGTTAAACACCAGCTCAAGCATGTTTTGAGGGCTAACGTAAACCACATACATTCCGGGTTTGGCATCTGACAGGGTGAACGAAAACGCCCCCTGCTTATCAGTTTTGGCCGTATCTATAATTTGCTGATTTCCTTCGTGATACTCAATTAAATAAACATTTTTGTCGGGAATCCCTGTAAACTTCCCATCGATGGAATAGTGCTGTGCAAAAGTTGCCAGGGTACTTGCAAACAATAAAAGAAAGGTCAGTTTTATTTTCATGATGCTGCTTTTTGAGTTAAAATTTTCGGACAAATTTATAGAACTTATGTTCACGATAAGAAAAGCTAATTAATTTTGTGATTATTTAATAAAAATTATGAGGTTTATAAAAACAGAAACGCGTGGTCAGATTGGTATTATTACGCTTGATAACGACCGTAAGCACAACTCGTTAAATTTTGAAATGTTAGACGAAATAGTTACGGCTGTTTCGGATTTTGAAAATAAAGGCACACGCGTGCTTGTGCTGCGCAGCAATGCAGGAAGTGCCGTTTGGTGTGCCGGGCTTCGAATTGACCAGTTGCCCAATCCTGAACACGACCCCGTTCCATACGAATACAATCTTGAAAAGGTGTTGCAAAAATTTGAAAACTTCCCCGGTGCCGTTATTGCCATGATTGAAGGCAGTGTGTGGGGTGGCGGCTGTGAGTTGGCCTTTTCGTGCGACATACTTATCGGCTCGGCATCCTCTTCGTTTGCCATTACACCTGCCAAATTGAGTGCACCGTACAACCCGGTTCAGGTACAAAGGGTATTAAATCTTGTTGAAACCAACATTGCCAAAGAGCTTTTTTTTACCGCCGAACCCATACCGGCCGGCAGAGCATTGGAACTGGGAATTTTAAATCACATTATCGACAAAGCAGAGCTGGAGGCTTTTACTTTTGATATGGCTGAAAAAATAGCAGCCAATGCCCCTTTGAACATTCGTCTTATTAAAAAGCAAATTTACGACTTGAGTCGAGCCTCGGTTAAAGCGGTAAATACTGATGAAATTAAAAAGTTAGTGGCACAATCGTACTACAGCTACGATTTTAAGGAAGGCAAGCAGGCTTTTTTGGAAAAGCGGAAGCCGGTTTTTAAAGGTAAGTAGCAGATGTGCTGATAATTTTATCTTTGTAAAAAAAATTTTAAACACATGAAAACCATTTACAAAAATGCCATTTTAATACCCGCTATTGTATTGTTTTTAGGAATGAAGATTTCAAAAATTCACGCACAGGCGCCTACCACTCAGGATTGTAAAGGTGCCATTGCCGTGTGCGATTACATTTATCACGAAGATTCCACAGCAAGCGGTTTTGGAAACTATTACGAAATTCCCACCGGACAGGATTGTAGTACCGGACATTGCATGGATGGCGAAAAAAACAGCAGATGGTATGTGTTTACCGTTATTCAGGCAGGCCAGTTGCGATTTCAAATTACACCGGTTATGCAAACCGACGATTACGACTGGGCGGTTTTTAATATAACGACCTACAGCTGCGATGATATAAAACTCCATCCCAATTGGTTGATGCGCAGTTGTAATGCTGCCGGAGGAGCCGGCTATCAGGGAGCCACCGGAATCAGTACGGCCAGCGGGGGTAACTCAAACTGTAACAATGGTGGCAATACCAACAAATGGAATGCCGATTTAACTGTTTTTGAAGGAGAAACCTATGTTTTGGTTGTTAGCGACTGGACGCAGACTCCGGGAGGTTATACTCTGGATTTTTCTGCCTCATCGGCGGTTATATTTGATGATCAGGCTCCCTTTATCGATTATATTGGCAGCGACCAAATTACCACATGTGGCACAAATGAACTTTTGATAAGGTTTAACGAAAAGGTAAAATGTTCTTCGGTGGACGCCAGTGATTTTACATTAACAGGCCCCGGCGGACCATACGTTATTGATAGCATCTACGGCGAAACATGCAGCCTTGGGGGCGATCCCAATGAAAAAGAGTTTACCCTGTATGTTTCACCTCCCTTTACGCAGGGTGGAGATTATGAGCTGGCAATAAACTCTTTAAGCTATATTTCCGATGCCTGCGATAATTATGCACTCCCCGACAGTTACCCCTTTACGGTTGACCTTGAATCGCCCACGGCTTTTGCAGGTGACGACCAGGCCATAAATTATGGTACCTCTACCGTATTAAACGGCAGCGCCACAGGTGGTACCGGCAATTACAGCTACCATTGGGAACCCGATACATTGTTGGTTGATCCGGATGTGCAACAGCCAACAACTGTTAATCTTACATCCAATGCAGGGTTTTATTTAACTGTTACCGATAACATTAGCGGATGCACAGGTGAGGATACCGTTTTGGTAACCATCGAGGGTGGCGCATTGTCAACCAATGTTACGGCCAGCTCAAATGCAGTGTGCAACGGTACTCAGGTGGTGTTGTTTTCCAATGCAGAGGGTGGTTCGGGTAGCTATACCTATTTGTGGACCTCTGATCCGGAGGGATTTAACTCCACGCTGTCAAATCCCGTTGATTTCCCCACGCAAACCACCACCTATTTTTTAGATGTGTATGATGGCTTTACCCACTCTTATGGGCAGATTACCATAACCGTAAATGAAAATCCGGTTGCCGCGGCAGGTGACGATCAGATAATTAACCCCGGCACCCCCACATCACTGCATGGCGAAGGTTCCGGCGGCGATGGAAACTACACTTACCATTGGGAGCCTGCCAGCTACCTTGTTGATAATGAAGTTCAAAACCCTGAAACAAAACCGTTGTACAATCCCACCATCTTCTCACTGTGGGTAACTGACGGGTTGGGGTGTGTAAGCGAAAATGATGATGTTTTGGTTAATCCTGCCGGTGATGCCTTGGCGGTTTTTGCTGCTGCCAGCCCGCCTCAAATATGTTATGGCGATTCGGTAGCCGTTACAGCCTTTGCAACGGGAGGAGGTGGCGAATATACCTATCAGTGGACTTCTATTCCTGCCGGTTTCACTTCCGACCAGCCATCATTTATTGTCTCACCTGAGCATACAACAACCTATCAGCTGACATTAAAAGATCAATATGACAACGAAGTTTCCGGAAATATACAGGTTACTGTTTATTCCCTGCCCGAAATTGATTTAATACCTGACGGAATAACACCCATCGACGATCATACCATTACGGTTTGTGTGCGCGACAGTGTGTTGATGGACGCAGGCCAGCCTGATAATCCTGCCGGTACCGAATATTTTTGGATAGGAGAGGGGCTTACAACCCGCTACAACAAAGCCATTACCAACGGCAACTTATTTGATGTGCAAAAACATACGGTAAGGGTAACAGAGCCGCATACCAATAATCTGATGTGTGTTAATACCGATTCGTTAACCATCGTTTTCAGCTTTAAGGAGTGCGGAACAGGTACCAGTGAACATTTTGTTGACCTGTCCAATACATTTAAAATTGTACCAAATCCCAACTCAGGAGATTTTAATCTGGAATTTGAGGAATCGGTTAAAAATGCCATGATTGCTGTTTACTCGGTGGATGGTAGAAAAATTTATTCGTTGAAAAAAGATGAGAATTTTAAAAAAGGACAACGAAAGTCCATGATGCTAAATTTACCAAAGGGAATATATTTTGTTCATCTGCAATCGGGGCCTAACAATGCAGTACAAAAGTTGGTTGTTAATTAATCTAATGGTTGGCAGAAAACCTTTTGAAGGTTTTTGATGTCAATTACCCTGTAAAGTATTTTTTATTATTTTTGACCTCATTTTCAATATTAAAGGATTATTCTTTTTTGATTTTTTGGGGTGTCTTCCCGGATGTTTATACATCAGGATAATACTTGTTGAGAATGAAATTTATGAAACATAGAAATTATGAAGTCGTTTTTTATTAAGTTTTTTTTAGTTAATCTTTTTGTTTTTTCTTCTGCCATATTGTTGGCTCAGGAGCCTACCGATCAGGATTGTTTGGGTGCCATTACCGTTTGCCAATCGGTATATGTGCAACCAAATTCCTATTCCGGAACGGGAAATTATCCCAACGAGATTCCTCAGGGCGGTTCTTGTCCCACAAACTGTCTTGCCAGTGGAGAAAAAAATGATGTTTGGTATATTTTTACTGTAAACTCAGGTGGAAACCTCGGTTTTCAAATTACACCTAACAACATGAGCGATGATTACGACTGGGCGGTTTTTAGTTTAAACGATTTTGATTGCGAAGATATTTATTCCCACGTGGGGCAAATGGAGGTGAGTTGTAACTATTCAGGATCACCCGGTGTTACAGGTGCCACATTGGTTACCGGTTCCAGTTGTGTTGGTGCTACCGGTAGTAACAAATGTGTTTTTATTCCGGTGGTGGAAGGTGAAACTTATGTGTTGAATATAAGTAACTATTCAAGTTCACAATCGGGATATACATTGGATTTTGGCCTCTCCACCGCCAATATTTACGATGATGTTCCACCTGAAATTGCCACTATTTATTCCGATGATTTACAGTGCGGTTCCACACAACTGGAATTCGACTTTTCCGAACGTGTTTTGTGCAACTCCGTGCAGCCATCCGATTTTTCGCTTACCGGCCCGGGAGGCCCTTATACCGTTACCGATGTTTATGGTTATACGTGCCAACAGGGTGGTTCCGCCGAAGACCATTTTACCATGGTTTTCGACCCTCCCATCTATGAAAGTGGTGCCTATGCCATTAATGTATTGCCCTTTAGCGGCATTCAGGACGATTGTGGAAACACATCGCCGGTTCAAAGCTATAATTTCAATGTGGACTTAAACTCTCCCGTTGCCGATGCCGGCGAAGATCAGGATATTGGTTATGGTACTTCAACCCAGCTGGATGGAACGGTTACCGGTGGAACCGGGAATTTTAATTTCGACTGGCAACCCGAAGATAAGCTTGTTGACCACACCGTAGAAGACCCGTTTACCATTAACTTAACCGAAACAACCGATTATTTGATGACGGTTGACGACCCCGGCAACAATTGCAGAAGTACCGACAACGTTACCGTTAACATTGTAGGTGGCCCCATGTCGGTTACCCTTTCTGCCGACCACCCGTCGGTGTGTTCGGGTAATGCTGTAATTATTCAGGCAATTCCCAGCGGAGGGGCAGGCAGTTACGAATATACATGGACCTCCGACCCCCCGGGAGTAAATTACACAAGTCAGTCAATTACCGTTAACCCTGAGGTTACCACAACCTACTTTCTAGAAATAACGGACGGGTTTACAACGGTTAACGACCAAATAACCATCACCGTTTACCCAACACCTGTTGTAGATGCCGGGCCAGAACAGGAGATTAATTATGGAACCTTTACCTTTCTGGATGGTTCTGCCTCCAATGGCGAAGCACCATACAGTTACAACTGGTCGCCTCCCGACAAAATCGAAGGTGATATTACCATTCCCAATCCTCAAACGGTTATTTTGGAGTCGAACCAAATTTATCAGCTTTACGTTGTTGATGCCCATGGCTGTCCCGGTGACCCTTCGGATGTAACGGTAAAAGTTACCGGAAGTGCCTTGGGTGCACAACCCATGTCGCTGCCTGCGGAAATATGTTACGGACAGAGTGCCGTATTGGTATCTAACGTGTCCGGTGGCGGTGGCGGCCCCTACACTTTGGAATGGCGTGAAAAAGACGGTACCTGGAATTCAACGGGTGACAGCGTAGTGGTTAACCCAACCGAAACCACAAACTATTTCCTTAAAATATCCGATGGATTTACCATGGTCGATTCAATTTTATATACGCTTCAGGTTAATTCTTTGCCTCAAATTAACCTTATTCCTGAAGGAGCAACCCACGATGGCAATGTTATTAAAGTTTGTGTGCGCGACACGGTTACGCTGGATGCAGGCAACGAAAGTAACCCGCCCGATATGGGGTATGTTTGGTCCAACGGCTGGCCTGAACGTTACCTTACCGCCAAAACCAATGGTAACCTGTTGGATTTCCAAAGTTATAATGTAATGGTAACAAACAATGTAACAGGATGCCAAAATGTGGATAGCGTTTCAATACTGTTCGATTTTAAAGAGTGTGGAACAGGCGTCGGTGAAAATAGTGTGGATAATCAGCCGCTGTTTGTTTATCCCAACCCAAACAACGGACGATTTCAACTGCAAACCGTCGATGGTATTAAGAATCTGGAAATTAAGATTATGGATATTCAGGGGCGTGTGTTGACTGAAAAAAGTTATCGGGGAATTAACCCCGGCGGCTGGACTCAGGATATTGATTTGAGCAAAGTTGCAAATGGAATCTATTTGTTAAAATATAAAGCTGACAACAAGGCCTTTATGCAGAAAATTGTAAAAAAATAATTTTACCAAAGCATTTAAGAATGAAGACAACCCCCCGATTGATAAGAGTAGCTTTGATGCTGCTCTTTTTTACAGGATATTATTCAACACTATTTTCTCAAAACATTACAACATGCGATTATCACCGTCCGAAGCAGGCCGATCAATGGCGCTTTGGCGATGATGCCGGCATAAGTTTTTCAACCTTACCCGACTCCCCGGTAGTTGTTGATGGCGATTTTTTTGGTGATTACACAGGCTTTGCACCGGGTGGCGTTTCAACTGTTTCTGATGAAGATGGAAACTTGTTGATGTACAGCAACGGGTTTAAAATCTGGAATAGTAGTGCCAATATTATGGCCAACGGCGATGGTTTAAAAGGAAACAACGGCGCTACCATGACCTCTTTAATAGTGCCAAATCCGGGTAACGAAAAACAATATTATGTCTTTACCGTTGACATGTATTTTCCGGGATTTTTTGAAGACGGAATAAGGTATAACCTTGTTGATTTTTCGAGCAACGGCAATGGGGAAGTTACCACTAAAAATGAAATGCTGTTACAGCAGAACACTCAAAAAATTGCTGCCATCAAGCATAGTAATGGTAAAGATTACTGGATTATCACCCATGGTTTTGGTGATGAAAAAGGGGGTAGCTTTTATGTGTATTTATTAAGCGATACCTTAAGTACCACGCCGGTTGTTTCAAAAGTGGGACTCAACGAAACTTACGATGATAACAATTTCCAGTCGTATAATAACGAAGCCGGATACATGGTCGCATCGCCCGATGGCAGCATGCTGGCACAGGTGGTAAACTTTGACGGGTATGTTGAACTGTTTGATTTTGATAATACTACCGGAAAAGTAAGCAATGCCCGCAACAGCACTCCCGGAGTAATAAAAGGGCCTTATGGAGTAGCATTTTCAGCCGACAATTCCAAGTTGTATGTTACTACTGCTCCACTTGACAACTCAACCAACTTCCTTTATCAATTTGACCTGTCGCAGGCCAACCCGTTAGACAATCCGTTTGTTGTGGCCTCAATGGAAGTTACTGCTACAAATCAGATTTTGTATGGAGCTTTGCAGCTGGCACCCAATGGCAGAATATATGTAGCCAAGTTTATTAAGGGGTTACCTGCTAACAATAAGTATCCGACGGTGGCACGTATTAACAATCCCAACCGGCCGGGAAATGAGTGTAACTACAACAGCTTGAATGGCATTGATCAGGAGGAGCTTGATTTATCCAACGGAAACAGCTATTCGGGGTTGCCCGCTTTTCCCAATGATTTTTTGGATATTCCTCATTTTTGGAGTTACCACTGGTGTCACCACGATTCTACTAATTTTATCATTCAAAATACTGCTAACATTACCAATGCAATATGGAATTTTAACACCATTGATCCGGACGGTGAAGAGCCTTCAGGCAGCACCATGCTTGACCCTGAATATGTGTTTAGTAAACCGGGGAATTATAATGTTGAGTTGATAGAAGAGTTTAACGGCCAACAATATACCTATCATAATTCCATAGTCATTCATCCGTTGCCTGATGTAAGTATTTCAACCTCCGATACCATTTACATACTACCCAACTCATCCATTAAACTGGATGCCGGCGAATATGACTATTATTATTGGGAACCTGACGGGTCAAACGAACGTTTTTTAAACGTTACTGCCGAGGGTCAATATATTGTAAACGTGATTGACACCAACTGCTGTAAAAATGCTGACACGGTGTACGTTAAATATGCTAACCTCTTTTTTCCCAATGCTTTTAAACCGGGGAGCAGTTACGAAATAAATCGTACGTTTACTGTTGCCGGTCCGGTGCAGTCGATTGCCAAATATCAGTTAAGGGTGTTCGACCGTTGGGGAAAGATGCTGTTTGTTTCGGAAGACCCTGCCAACGGGTGGGACGGAACCTATAACGGACAGGAAATGCCCGGTGGCGTTTATGTTTGGAATGCCGTAATGGAAAGTTTTGCCAGCGATGTGGCTGATGCGGTAACTCTAAAACAATCGGGAACGGTAACACTGGTGCGGTAAATTTTACCTCCCCACGTTTCATAATTTTTATAGAAACTAACTCATTTACTGAATTTCCCTACTTATTGATTAAAGCCACTCTCTTAATCTTTTTTAAGGATAAAGGTATTGTTTAAAATTAATGGATTTAGTCAGGTTAGCAGAGCTTTACTCTTCTTTAACAAATTTAGCATGGTATATTTGTGTATCAGATATTATTTCAACACAATAAACACCTGTTTTAAGCTTGTTTACATCTAAAACTTTTTCCCCTCTTAACACACCTTTTTGAACAACTCTCCCCTGCAAATCAATAATTTCATATGTCAATATTTTACCACATTTGAGACCAATATTTAATTGTTGTCTTGCCGGATTTGGATAAACACTTAAATCAGTTACATAATGGTTTTTAACAGAATTGTGGGTTGTTTTATTTATCCAGTAATCAACAGAACCATTATCTTGCGGTAAAACTATATCAGGTTTGCCATCATTGTTTAAATCGGTAGTTGCTATAGAACTATTTGTAGTACCTACAAAAAAGTCGCCATATTCATTGTTAGCAACTGAAAAATTCCCATTCCCGTCATTCAACAAAAACCAAATATGATCATTCGGATAATTAACACTATAAAGCAAAAGAATGTCATCAAAACCATCACCGTTAATATCACCATCACTGATAACAGGATAATTTCCATAAAATTCAGAGGTATAAACCTCCTCCAGGGTATTACCGGTAAATTTGTAAAGAATAAAATTACCGTTATTTTGTTGTGCGACAGCCAACTCTTTTTGACCATCTGCATAAAAGTCACCAATCGTCATTGTTAAACGCTGACTGGCTTTTTGTAAAGTATCGGCGAATTCAAAATTATAATCTTCTACTTGTTTAAAATACAGCAGATTGCCTGAATAATCACCAACAAACATATCTAACTTACCATCGTTATCTAAATCGTCCAGTGCAAAATTCACAATAGAACCTGTTTCTATAGCTTTACCACCTGCTTTTAACGTATCTGGCAATAAAAAATAGTTATTTTTACCATCGCGCAGCGAGACTAAAATATGCCCGAATATATCGCTGATGAAAGCATCTTCATTACCATCTTTATTTATATCATAAAAATAGATGTCAGGAAAGTAAAAAGTTTGTAAAAAGTAATTTTTTGCTGTTAAATATGATTTTTTAGTCCACCCATTAATCCCCTGCCGATATTGCACAGGAGCTTTGTATTTGCGAAATAAAAGCATATCGTAAATAGTATCTCTATAGAAGTTTTTAACCACCGCTTGTGGTTCTTCGGCTTTAATAGTATTATTATCAGCATCTGTTACTTTTCCGTAAGAAATAAAGTTTGTGCTATCGAGCATCCCAAAGCTGTAGATGCAACTGTCGTCAGACGACACATAAAGAGTGGAATAGGTTGTATTATTACCGGAAGTGGTAGTTCGCTTAAAAAAACTTAAATAATTTATTTCTTCGTTAAAGGTAAGATAATTATGATTTGGGTCTGTCAGGTAATAGGGATTTCGAAATGTATATAGGCTATCGTTTTTATAAAACTCTATCGTATTATCGAAATCTGCTTTATATAAATCCATATTTTGTAAATTCTCCTTATAAAAAGTATAAGCTCCATCAATAGAAACAGATTCGCCATTAAGATATTTAAGTGTATCAATAATTGAGAACTGGTTGCTATCTGTTTGCTTATACATTTGATATTTTAAATACTGGTACTGAGGCCTGACAACCAATTCCAGTGTGTCGTCGTGATTTATATCGGCAGCAATGGGCATAAATCCCAGCAAAACATTACCTCGTGCATTTCGTAAGCTATCGTAATAAGTAAAACTATCAGTTTCGCGATCGTAATTAAAAATAAGACTAAAATCCGATTGGTAATTTTGGGAGTATCGGGTACCCAGAATCAAATCCGGAATATAATCCCCGTTTACATCTGCTGCAGTAGGATACATATCAGCAGGAATACATAAAAAATTCGTAGCCCGGAGTTTTCCTTTAAATTCAAATTCCGGCATGTTTTGAGCATGAATATTTGTTAATGCCCAAATAATTAATAGAAAAGTTTTTAGTACATGACAAAAATATAAACCTTTGACAATCAGTAAAATAAATGTTAAAAAATTAGGATAAAACATTGATATTCAGTATCTTAGACGAATATTTACCAAGTATTTGTCAGATGGAGAATATCAATGTTAGCAGCAAAAGTAACACT